>JAWOIM010000199.1:0-3055 GCA_046484685.1 Chloroflexota bacterium
GCGCCGATCCCCTGCGCCGCAATCGCGGCCGGCGCGGTCTGGATGTGCTCACCATTCTGCAAAGCGAAGCCCCGATCCCTACCCGCGTCACCGATATGGACGTTAGCGAAGTGCGGGAGGTAGACAGCAAACTCGTCTCTCTGGCCCGCCATTTGCAATGTCCCATCATGACCAACGACTATAACCTCAACCGGGTAGCCGAAATACAGGGCGTGCGCGTCCTTAATATCAACGACCTGGCCAACGCCGTCAAAGCTGCCTACTTGCCCGGCGAAGAGTTAACGGTTAAAGTGATACAAGAAGGACGCGAAGTCGATCAGGGTGTCGGTTACCTGGAAGATGGCACGATGGTGGTTATTGAAGAGGGAGAAGACCTGATCAACAAAAATATCACCGTCACTGTCACCAAAGTATTGCAAACCACGGCCGGCCGCATGATCTTCGCCAAGCCCTGACAAAACTTACTTCTTAACTTTTTACTACTTACTTCTTACTTGATAACCATGTCCCTAAAAGTCTACAACTTCCTAACCCGTGAAAAAGAACCGTTTATCCCGCTGAACGAAGGCAAAGTGAGCCTGTACGTCTGCGGCCCTACCGTGTACGACAGCTCCCACATTGGCCACGCCAAAACCTACGTCAATTTTGACGTGGTGGCTCGTTATCTGCGTTACCTGGGCTACGATGTACTCTATGTGCAAAACATCACCGACGTGGGCCACATGCTCGATACCGGCGAAGATAAGGTGCTGCGTAAGGCCCGCCAGATTTCGGCCCTGCCCATGCAGGTGGTCGAGACCTACACCCGCAGCTACTTTGCCGATATGGACGCCCTCGGCGTGCAGCGGCCCGACATCAGCCCCCGCGCCAGCGGCCACATTCCTGAACAGATCGAGATGATTCAGACACTCATCGACAAAGAACATGCTTATGTGGTGGATGGCTCCGTCTATTTTGACGTCTCCTCTTTCCCTGAATATGGCAAATTAAGCGGCCGTATTGTCGAAGAACTGGAAGAAGGCACACGCATCACCACTCGCGAGGAAAAGCGACATCCGGCCGACTTTGCCCTGTGGAAAAAAGCCGATCCGGAACATATTATGCGCTGGCCCAGTCCCTGGGGTGAAGGTTTCCCCGGCTGGCACATTGAATGCTCGGCCATGGCCACCAAATACCTGGGCCCCACCTTTGATATACACGGCGGCGGCATCGACAATGTGTTTCCCCATAACGAATGTGAAATTGCCCAAAGCGAAGCCGCCCATGACCATCCCTTTGCCCGCTACTGGCTGCTGACCGGCACCTTGACGCTGGATGGCATTAAAATGAGCAAAAGCCTGGGCAATACGCTGACTATCCAGGATGCGCTGACCCGCTGGCCGGCCGAAGGTATTCGCGCCTTTATTCTTTCCAGCCATTATGGCAGCCCCATTGATTTCTCTGATGAAGCGATTGACGCAGCTCACAAAGGTTGGCAGCGGCTGTGGGGTGCGGTGCGACTGCTGCGCCAGCAGATGGATCTGGCGGCAGACGGCGAGGCAGATAAGGCCATCACCGAGCTGGTTGAGCAGACGCGGCAGGCATTTATGAACAAGATGAATGATGATTTTAACGCACCGGCTGCATTGGCCGTGCTGCAAGAGTATACGCGGCAGGTCAACACCCTGGTCAATGAGCATGGCCCGCTCAGTCGAGGGTCACTGGTAGCGCTCGACGATCTGTACCGGGAACTGGGTGGCACCATCTTGGGCATCGTACCGGACGAGAATCGAAGCAGCGCTAACACCGCGGATAAAGCCGGATTGGTACAAATGCTCATTGAGCTGCGGACTGAGGCGCGGGCCAATAAGGATTGGGCCACTTCCGACAAAATCCGCGATCAGTTGAAAGAGCTGGGCATCATTCTGGAAGACCGCGCAGATGGTACCGTTTGGAAAGCAACTTGATGGAACAAGGTGGCGACGGTGGCGAAGTGGCAAAGTAACTCCGCCACTTCGCCACTTCGCCACTTCGCCACTTTTAGCATGAGTGAATATCTGATTCGTCGCAATGTAGTTCTAGAAGCGCTGCGGGGCAGCCGGCGGGAGGTGGTCCGGCTCTACGTGCAGCAGGGGCTGGCCGAGAAGTATGTGGGGGAGGTGGTGAAAACGGCCGAATCCCGCCATATCCCTATTACCCACCTCAGCAAACACAAACTGGGCCTGCTGGCCAACGACAGCAGCCACCAGGGGGTGGCCCTTGAAGTCGGCCCCTACGTCTACAGCGATATCGAGGCCATGCTCTCCCTGGCCGCTTCTCAGCAGGAGCCACCCCTGCTGCTTTTGCTCGACCTGCTGCACGGCCCGCAAAATATCGGCAGTTTGCTCAGAACGGCCGAAATTTGCGGCGTCCACGGCGTCATCCTGCAAGACCGGCGTGCCCCCGATATTACCCCCAGCGTCGTGCAATTCTCGGCCGGTGCTGCTGAACATCTCCTCATTGCCCAGGAAACCAACCTGGTGCAGGCCATCAGACAGGTGCAGGCTGCCGATGTCTGGGTAGCCGGCCTCGACCTCACCGACGACTCCCAGCCGTTAGGCCAAATTGACCTCAATATGCCCCTGGCCATTGTCGTGGGCCACGAAGGGCAAGGGCTGCGCCGGCTGGTGGGTGAAAGCTGCGACTTCCTGGTCCGGCTGCCCATGCGCGGCCATGTCGAGTCGCTCAATGCGGCCGTGGCCGGTTCGGTAATGCTCTACCAGGCCTGGCAGGCACGCGGCTTTGTAGGCGACAGGGCAAACGGGTAAACGACGCCTCCTTTTCCCTTTTTACTTCTTCCCTCTTACCTCTGCCTTTAATCCCCCCCTGATTTACAGCTATATTGTAGTTCCATTGCAGTTGTTTTATAGTTTTTCGAAGCTGTTTTCTGCTATGCTGAAAGTGTACTTGTTATCGATAGTGTCGTAACTGGTCTAGCGAAGCTACGCCTCAAACCGACAAGTTGTAAACACGGATAGGCCAAACACCGATATAAAAATAGCTTTATCAGTGTTCTTCCCATCCGTGTTTACAAAAT
>JAWOIM010000232.1:0-5684 GCA_046484685.1 Chloroflexota bacterium
CTGTTGCTGCCCAATCCGTTGTAGCCGCTGCCAATAATGTAGCCATGCACCCCTTGCAGCCGCACGTCCTGGGCCAGCCGCTGCGCGTAACTCAGGTAGCTGTCCAGGGCCAGGAAGTCGTCGGGGGGCGGCAGACTTTGCCCCTGGGCGTAGTCGAGCCGCACCAGAACATTTAGCCCCTTAGCCTGGGCTGCCTGCACACGCCGGGCCAGGTCGTCGATGCCCCAATAGTCGGCCTCGGCCAGTTGGGCGTAAGTCAGCTCCACTACCCATCCGCCCCGGTTGTGCCACTCCCGCTGCGGATGGGGGAAGACGACGCCGAGTTTGGTGGGGAGCGGATTAGGGGGTGATACGGCCGTTGCCGCCGGGCCAACAGTCACGCTGGTCCAGGGCCGGCAGCCGGTGTGGCAGTTGTGGTAGAAGTGGAGGGTGGCTGCGGCCGTTTGCGGCAGGTGAAAGGTCCATTCCCAGGTGATGACGCCGCTGTTGGCATTTTGTTCGTAGCCCTCGAGACGGCCGTCTACCCCCTCTACCAGCAGCTTGACGTGGGGCCAGGGCACCGTGTCATAAATCAGCAGCGACACTTCCTGCCCCGGCCGCAGCTCTTCACTGGTCATGCGTACCTGGGGCCAGGCGTTAATCTCCAGCCAGTCGTCGGAAACCAGCAGCACCTGGCCCGGAATAGGGAGCAGCCAGTAGCCCGCCGCCAACAGCAGAAAGAGTAAGGCCCAGCGTAACGGCCGTTGTGTCAGACGGGAATCCATGGGCTTGAGTGTACCAAAAAAAGAGATGGCGTGAAACGTGAAACGTGAAACGTGAAGCGTGATGCGTGATGCGTGAAAAGCCGTCACGTATCACGTTTTACGTTTGTAACAAAACTGTTACATAGCCCTATAGGTGTTGTTACATTCATCTGGTATTGTAACTATACAGACTCTCAAGACCTGACAGGTTTTTAACGAGGCGCTGGGCAATTCCACAGTCTGGTAGAAACCTGTCAGGTCTGTATAGTTACCAAGGATTTTCAAAATAATGAATAATGAAAACAAGACAACCTCAAACAATGCTGCTTTACCTGCTGTTTAGCAGCATCTTAATCCAATTGAGTGCCGGCTGTTATGCTAAAAACCCATCTGCCCGCACGGCTTTGTCAACCGAATCCTTTACCTTTTATGTTGGCCAAAATGTTGGCCAAGACACGAATGTCCCTGTTGATTTCGGACGCAGCCGGGTAGATACACTTTGGAGAGTCTGCCATGAGTGGTTGGCGCCTTAACCGTCAAACTATAGATACATTCTCGATTGCCGGTTATGGTGGTTTTCTTTCCCTCTTCTTCGGCGGCATTTTGGCCAGCCACTATTTGCATGGCGACCTGCTGCTGTTGCGGCCGGGTGTACCGCTGGCGTATAAACTGCCTGACATCGCCCTGCTCGTCCATTTAGGCGTGGCCCTGTCGCTGCTGCTGGCCCCGCTGCACCTGCGCTTTTGGGGGCTGCTGGCCGCCGTCCTGGCGGCCGTGGCCGCTGCCTTTACCGTTTATTTCTACGGGCAGCAGCCGAATCCGGCCGTTGGTCTACTGCTTTATGGGCTGGGGGTGTGGCTGCTGCTTGAGGTTGTGCCCGCGTTTTATCTCATACACATTGCCTTTTCCCGCGCTGAATGAATTCAGCGACTATAAACAGGAAACCTGTTGAAACAGGTTAGCAACGGCCGTACCGAACATGTTTTAACATGTTTCCGTTTAGCAGACGCCGATTTCAATCGGTGGCGTGGACGTTGATCTTTGAGAGGATGGATAAATGATTATTGCCCTATCACTTATCATTTCCGTTGGTATTGCTTTTGTTTTGCTGCGCTTTAACAAGCGGCGCGATCATCCGGGCATCCGGCTCGTGGCCGGGCTGAGCCTCTTTGTTTCCTGGCTGTTGGTCGTGGCCTGGCTGGTGGTTCAGGTAGAGGTGTGGCAAATTAGCCTGGCCACACCTGCCGCCACTGATCCGGCCCTGCCTGCCTGGAGCCGGGCCATTTTGGCTTTGCTGCGCGAGGCGGCTTATTGGTTGCCACTCGGCCGTTTCACTTTAGGCCTTTTGTATGCCGTGCCCTTGCTTTTGCTGCCGCTTGCTCTGGCGCTGTCTAACCGGCCACAGGCCACGCTGATTCTGCTCACGTCGGCCGGAGCCAACCTGGTTTTCTTCTGGTTACAGGTGGCCGTTGAACTGGGACTGTCCGGCTCTCTGGAGATGCAGGCCGTGCGAGGGATTATCTTGTTGGCAACGTATGGCCTGGTTTGCCTGGGGCTGTTGTGGCAGGCGCGGCTGCTCAGCAACGGACGGGGTGGCCTCTGGCGCAGCCAGTTGAAATAAAAAACCTGACAGGTCTCGCAGACCTGTCAGGTTTCTACTTACTCATAGAGATTTTAAGCGGAACGGCACACCTTCTGCCAGTTACGCCGTCCGTTTATTTAGAAGGTTTAGAAGCGGTCTCGCTCGCTGGTGGTGTGGCGGGTTCCATACAGGCCGCGTTCACGCTCTATTTCCTCTACGCCGTAAGGATCGGCACCGGGATCATACGCTTGCCAGCCGCTGTCGCGCCAATGTGACACGCGCTCTTCGACGTCTACTGCATTGTGGCGGTTCAATACATCCTTTACCCGGCTGCTCATATTGTCAGGGACGTGGGCAGTTAACAGCGTACCGCCACGGCGGACACCCTCGGCGTAGTAGCCGGCTCTCTCTTCGTCTACACCCAGGTCTGTGAGCGCGCCAACCAGGCCGCCGGTAACTGCACCCACACCGGCACCAATGCCACCCGCAACCAGGGCGCTGGCAATCGGACCGGCAGCCAAAATTGGGCCAACACCAGGGATGGCCAGGGCAGCCAGGCCGACGACCAGGCCACCTATACCGCCGACCGCAGCGCCTTCAGCAGCGCCTGCAGCCGCGTCATGCTCAACTTCTTCAGTCGGGAAATCACGTCCGTGATAACGGCTGTATTCACCGGCGGCGTCGCTGGCTATCAAGCTGATGTCTTCGCGGGCAATGCCGATATTTTGCACCTCACGCAGCGCCTTCTGGGCATCTTCTCTCCGATCATATAAAGCAGTGATAGTTGTTGTTTCGTTCATTATACTTGTCTCCTTATTTGAGAATATAAACTTCTTACTTACTTTTCCGGTCATCCATCTTGCGTGGCCTAATTACCGTACAATTCAAATGAAAACCGCTTGACTTTCAGAATTCACTATAACATAAACTGTTGGGGGCAGAATGTAACCCGATATAGAGAAGGGGTACAATGAAGTTATACGTTCCCCTCTGACTTACCCATTGATGATTTCACCCCCATTGGGATGCAAAAATTGACCCGTTATGTAGGAAGAATCATCCGCCGCCAAAAAGACATAGCTCGGCGCCACCTCTTCCGGCTGGCCGGCCCGCCCCAACGGCACATCTGAGCCAAATGTCTCTACCTTGTCAGCCGGAAACGAAGCCGGAATTAACGGCGTCCAGATTGGCCCCGGCGCCACTCCATTAACCCGAATGCCTTTTTCCGCCAGTGATTGCGCCAGCGAGCGCGTAAAGGCGACAATGGCCCCTTTCGTCGCCGCGTAATCAATGAGATGGTGGCTGCCCCGGTAAGCCGTCACCGAAGAAGTATTGATGATGGTCCCCCCTTCCGGCAAATGCTTCAGAGCCGCTTTGGTGACATAAAAAAAAGAGAAAATATTGGTGCGAAAAGTGCGCTGCATCTGTTCAGCGCTTATATCTTCCAGGCTGGTTTGGGGATGCTGTTCGGCGGCATTGTTCACCAAAATATCCAGGCGATCAAATTCCTTCACCGTCTGCGCCACCAGGTCACGGCAAAACTGTTCGTCACCGATGTCTCCGGCAACGGTCAGGCAGCGCCTGCCTTCTGCCTTCACCAGCTTGGCTGTTTCTGCGGCGTCATCATGTTCATTGTAATAGGCGATGGCCACATCGGCCCCCTCGCGAGCATAAGCAATGGCGACCGCCCGGCCAATACCGCTGTCGCCCCCGGTAATTAGAGCCACCTTATCCTGTAACTTGCCGCTCCCCCGGTAATCGGGATTCTTAGCCTGGGGTTTGGGACGCATTTCCGATTCCAGACCCGGCTGCTGTGCTTGCTCTTGCGCCGGAAATTGTTTTTCTTTGTCGTTGTCTTTACTCATAGCTTTTACCTCTCTTTGTTAAATTCAACAGGATTCGTGTATTCAAAGCCCGGCGTACCACGACGCCGAGACTATCTCCATGTTACGAGAATGTTGATCTGGCACAATCTATCCCAGTATAGAAATCAGGTATAGCTTAGTAATACCTGTAGGGTCGAGCTGTGGTTTGCTAGCTGACTTGTAACCAAACGGCCGTTTCGTTTGTCATACTCCCTGTAAACAGATTGGACCAACTCCGGAAATTGGTGCAATCGCCCTACCTGGGATAAGGTAAATATTTATGGAAGAAGACGCCGGGCGCTACCGGGCCGCTGCGAACGAAACGGCCGATCTGGTGGCCAGCCTGTTTGAGCAATACCATAGCCAAATCTTCGCCTACCTCTACCGGCTGGTAGACAACCGGGAGCTGGCCCACGACCTGACGCAGGAGACCTTTTTGCGCCTGCTGCAGCACGGCGACCGGCTGCGCCAGGTAGACAACCGGCGGGCCTGGACCTACCGCGTGGCCAGTAATTTAGCCTTTAACGCCCTCAAGCGGCAGCGCCGTTTCGCCTGGCTCCCCTGGCGGCACGGAGACGGGGAGGCGACCGGCAGCAGTCTGACCCACCCCGGACCGGCCCAAACCGTAGCCGAGCAAGAGGCGGTGCAGCAGGCATTGGCCACACTATCGCCCACCTACCGCGCCCCGCTGCTCCTTTACAGCCATTACCAACTCAGCGTGCGCGAGGTAGCGGCCATTTTAGAAATCAGCGAGAGTAACGTCAAAATACGCCTCCATCGCGCCCGGCAGCAGTTTCGTGAGGCATACGGAGAAGCGTAAAACGGGAAACGTAAAACGGGAAACGTAAAACGTAAAACGGGAAACGGGATGCGTGAGGGGTGAAGACATCACGTTTCACGCATCACGTATCACGTCCAGGATTAACTATGAGTGAACATAGTCAGGTTGAACAACAGTTAGCTATTTATCGGGAGTTGGGCGCGGCCGAGCGGCAGTCGGTAGAGCGGCACGTGCAGCGTTGTGCCGTCTGCGCCCGCACGCAGGCTGTCTATCAGGCGATGGATGGGGCGCTGGGGCGGCTGCCGGCCGTGGTACCGGATGCCAGCCTGCGGGCCGGCTTTTATGCGGCCCTGGCCCCAGCGCGGCCGGCAGCGCCTTCCTTTTGGTCGCTGGCGGCGGGGCGGCTGCCCTCGTTGGCGGCTCAGTTTGTTTTGCTGGCCGTTCTGCTGCTCCTGGGCTGGACCATCTGGCAGGGAGTTGAGGAATGGATGGCGCAGCCTACAGAAACAGACATTGGGCCTACAGTCGTGCCCGATACGCCTGCTTTGACCGACGAAATTTATATCACCTTACAGAATGTCAGCTACAGTAGTAAGGAAACCGTTATCGATCTAACTTTACACACCGATGCTCGCTGTGTGTGTACGGTTAGCTCTATAACGGTTTCCTCACTACTGTATCTTACATTCTGTAAGATGATATAAAATTCTTCT
>JAWOIM010000268.1:0-8005 GCA_046484685.1 Chloroflexota bacterium
GATGCCGGACACCGTTGGCAAAGCGCTTATGTCACCGTTTTACGGGGCGGCGGCTGCCCTGTTTGTAAAAAGGCTTTACCGAAGACCCCGGCCGATTATCACCAACTGGCCCAAAGCCGGGGTTTTGACTGGTTGGGGCCACCAGTTACCACAGTGGGCGCAATCACCAACTGGCAATGTGAGCAAGGTCATCGCTGGGCCACAGCCTACAAATCCATTCGCGACGGAACGGGTTGTCCAGTTTGCGCCGGCGTAACCAGCGCGGCCCCGTCTAAACTATATGAGCGCCTGGCCCAAAACCAAAAAGTGGGACTTGTATGGTTAGGACCACCGGTAGCCCATACCCATCTGCTGACAGCCTGGCAGTGCCGTCAAGGTCATGTATGGCAAGCAACCTATAATCAGATTCAGCGGGGTGGCACTTGCCCCTTGTGTGCAGGTGAGACTGTTGCCGGCGGCCCTGGTCAACCAAGTTGAAAACAAGGTGAAGTAGCAGAATAGTATTGGTTGCCAACATGAAGTTGCTAACATGGCCCTAGCCTGTGCTTAGGGATAAGTTCATGCCAGGCAGTTGGCGGAAATAGATGCTGTTTAGTGGCTTATGCCGCCAAACCAGTCAGGTGGCTCAATTCCGCCCTGGCTTGCTTTTCAGAGACCGGATCGGCATGTCGTGGGGCCATTTGCTCAAAGAGCAGTTCCAAAAAAGAGGTGGCCGGCATTTCATCATATTGGCTAGATGAGCGATCAATAAATCCATTCATCAATTCTTGCATCTCTTTGTAATTCATGTCCGTCATTCTTTTTTCGCCATGTTTAACCGCCATTTCTGTCATTTTGATCCGTTTCGACAAACGTGTTGCCTCGTGACGCCCGCACTTCCCACAAATCAGGCAGGCTCGCCGAGAACCAGAGTTCCACGTACTTCAACCGCATCTCTGTCACTTCGTCGGCACCGGTGAGCGTGGCATAGCTGTGATGGATGAATTGCAGTCCAACGTTTGCCCGAAACGTCTGTACTTGTTGGTAAAGCCACTGGATGTCGCCCATATTGGTGCTGTTGGGGCAGATACAGACCAACAACCCGTTATAGTGTAATTCTTGCAGCAGCAGGCGGGCGAACGGGGCAAAGCCCGGCGTGACTTGGGGAAAGGACAGACCGGTATGCCCGTCACACCGTGCCGAGAGCGGTGGGCCAAAAAACAAAACGTCGAAGTCCGTAAATTGGGCCATGACGGCCACGTCCAGCGCATCTCCCCGAATACAGGCCACATCATGAGCCCGATTCAAGGCCACTACCGTCGGGCTGAGGTCCAGGCCGCAGTAGTTTTCTACTTGCAGCACCTCTCGATATATCTGCCGCTGCCGGCGGCAGTCGCCACAGCAGATTTCGGCAATAGACGGTCGTTCATAACCCAACTCGTGCAAGAGGTTGGCACGCTGGTAGATTGTCTGCCGGTTAGTACGGGCAAACGGCCGTTCTGGTTGGGTAATATGGTAGTTCATTTCGCAGTTTGTGCGCTATCGGCAACCAATCAGTCCGCTGTCAGAGTCGGTGGTTTCACAACCTGTTAAACTTTCTCGCGCAGTTTCAATATGACGTGTGAAATGTCCATACGGCGCAAATCACTGGTCATGCTCCAATGTTCTTGCCGTTGACATACTCCCACGCCTTCAGGCGTGGGATTCTTGGGGTCAAGCAGAGATCGCGGCGATAAACGGCCGTCTTACATCTCCTAACCCAGCAGTTGATGCCCCAACTGCAAGAATGTTCAGAGCCGCATTGTGGTCACGCGCAGCCGACCAGCCACATGCCGTACAATAGAAGTGCCGCCTAGACAGGGACATTGGCTGACGCTGACCACAAACAAAGCATGATTGTGTCGTTGGCTCCCATTGGTCTATTTCCACTACTTGACAGGCGGTTTTGGCAGCTACCTGCTTGACAATGCCCATGAATTCAGCAAAGCCTAAATCAGATACCTTCCTGCCCCATAGTCGTTTCATCCCATCAATGTTGAGGGTTTCAAAAGCAAGTAGATCGAAGCTGCGACATAGCTGGTGGGCCAACTTCCAATGAGCGTCCCGTCGCTTATAGGCTATACGCTGATGGGCTTTGGCCAATTGCCGTTTTGCCTTGTGCCAATTATGGGTCCCCTTCTTTTTGCGTGACAGAGACCGGTTGAGACGAGCAATCTCTCCCAGTTCTGCCTTGAGAAACTGAGGGCTGTGGTAGGCGTGGCCATCCTGGTCAGTCAGGAAGGTTTTCAGCCCAAAGTCAAAACCGCCGCTCTTACCCGTGCTGATTCTGCCTGGTTCTTCTACTTCCTGCACCACCGAAAAGCAAACCCATAAATACCCTAATGTATCTCGCTTCACAGTTACAGTCTTGATTACCCCGACAATGGGTCGAGACAAGCTGAATTTGTAGGTATAGCCTTGCAGCCAGACCTTGTTACCTCCCTCATACTTCCATCCCGCTTGTTTGAGCGTGTAGCTCTTGTACTTCTTGACCTTCTTGAACCCCGGACGACCGGCCGGCCGCTTGGTTTTCCCTGATTGATAGGCAAAGAAACGCTGGTAGGCTTTGTCATGCCGTTCGGCCAACTCCTGTACAGCCTGGCTGCCAACTAACTGCCAGTGGCTAAAGCGGCAGCTTTGCCGACGCAGCTTGAGCAGATGGCGCTGCATTTGAGCGCGAGAGATGTATCCACCTGTCACACGATAATACCGACGCTGCAAGGCAACCATATGATTCCAGATAAGCCCCGCTATATCTATGCGCTGGTGCAGCCGCTTGTGGCGTCGGTTATGATAGAGGCGGTATTTGTATGTGCGGCGTACCTGCATCATTTTCCCTTCTGGTCCTGAATATACTGTGTTACCGTCAAGGCCATTCATCCCACGCCTAAAGGCATGGGCTTTCTGGCCAGTTTTTCGTAAACACGAACTACCGGCCACCGTAACGGCGTACCGTCACCTGGCCGACGCCGGCTCTCAGTTCCAGGTCGAGGCGATCAACGGCCGTATCATACCCCGGCGAGGTATACACATTGCCATCGCGCACAAAGTCGCCGCTAATTTGGCTGTTGCCCAGACCGGTACGCACGTCAATACGGGCCGGCAGGCCATCGGGAATCTGGATAATTAGCTCACCCACGCCACCGATAATAGTGCTGCTGACCTGTCCCTGGGCCGGCATGTGGACCGTCATCTGGCCTACGCCGCTGTCGATAGTCAGGTTAGACAGATTTAGCGAGCGCAAATCCAGTTCAGCGGTGCCCACGCCGGTACGAATAGACAGGGCCAGGGGCACGTCCCGATTTAGTGCCAGGTCCCAACTGTGCATTGGTCCCCGGCTGCCAAAGGGAATACCCGTCGCGCTACCGCGCATGGCCAGTTCATAGTGGGCCACACTACTTCTCACAGTGAAGGATTGTTCCACCCGCTGCGGCTGGCGCTCGTCGTAATGCAGCGTGCCTTCAATCAACAGGGGACTCCCGGCCGGCAGGTCACTCAGGTGCAGATCGCCCACGCCGAAGTTAATGTCAACCTGGGCACGCTCGGCCCCATTCAACGGCTGGCTCACGCTGTCAGTGACACGCTCCCCGCTGTGGCTGTCCGGGCCAATCCAGAACAAACCGGCGGCCAGCATCCCAACCGTAACCAGCACAACCAGCATGGATGCCAGAAAGGAGCGACGGCCAATCATCAAATCCAACCCCAGAGCAATCAGGACAATGGGCCACAAACGGGCGGCCGCTTCCCAAAAGCTCCAGGTGACTATCTCCAAATTACTCAACAGAAAGAAGATACCCAAGGCGATCAACAGTATCGGCCCCACCAGGCCCCTGCCGCCGCCCTTGCGTTCATCGTTCTTTTCGATAGTTTTCATATTCTCACTCATGTTTCAACTCCATAGTTGCAGGTTGCCACTGTTGCTAATACCTGCCAGTTGCCACTTTTTACTTGCTACTTTTCACTTGCTCCACTTTGCTGGTGGTATAGTTGCGCCAGATCAGGAAGAGGCCAATAACAATGAGGGCCAGCGGCACCAGGTAGTTTAGCAGGGCGGTCAGGGCACCCCAGACGACGATGCCCAATACCAGGAAAACGGCCGCCGGAATTAAGGCCCAACTCATGCGCTCCTTGCCGGCCGGAGCCAGATAAACGAGGACAAACGTAGCGGCCAATCCCAGGAAGAAGATGCTGCCCGTATCCCAGGCAGGGGCCAGTTGGTCCAACCCGGCCACAGTCGCCAGCGTAAGCAGGACACCGCCGGGAATCAAAGCCCACCAATGCTCGCGCTGAATCAGGTAGATAAGCCAGAAGGCCAGGCTAATTCCTCCCAGAAAAATAAAGCCACCCCAGAGGGCACCCAGGCGGGGAGCCACACTGTCTAAACCAACCAATGCGGCCAGCGAAAGGAAAACACAGCCGGGGATAATCGCCCACCAATGCTCGCGCCTGGTGAGGAAAAAAAGCATGAAGCCTACGCCGGCCGCAGCAAAAAGCAGGAAGCCGAACAGACTACCGAGCCAGTGGAAGGTCACAAGGCCCAACGTTTGCAGCAGCAAGAACAGGCCGCCAACAATCAGCAATGTACCCCAAATAAAACGTGATTTTGTTTGTTCCATGAGAAATCTCCTTAATCTGGTGCCGGCCAATAGTGACCGGCCAGGTCTGGCCACCGCCTGGCACCAATTGCGTTACACATACTATACGGCACGGCCAGGTTAAAAGTATCAGCCTGTCGTCCAGGTTGTTGCCTGGTCAAGCGGTGGGTATTGACCCTGGTCTACTGACCAGGCTATTCTGACCGGTCCATATTGGTATATTAATCTTGTCTATTTTCCGAAAACTTGTCCAGGCACGTGGTTACAAACAAGATGCCAACGCCACCCGCCCGCTCGACCTGACCCAGCCCCCCTTATTCCAGATAATTCCGCTCCCGCCCGAAGCGGCCGGCGTTAGCCCCTGGTTCTTCTTCCTGCCTATTTTCCTGCAACAGATGCTTTTCAGACCCAATCTGCTGCCAATTCTCTCTGCTTGTTGTCTGGTTGATGGCTAAAGCATAACGGCCGTTTAGGCGTAGTTGCATGGGTCAAACGGCGTATTTGAGACATATTTGGTTTTGTACTCACTTTTGGGAAAGTGGCAATTGTTGGTTGTGCGCTGCCTGACTATTGTTTTGCCAAGTGGCCGTTTTACTCCTATACTGCTTCAGCAAACATTGCTAATTAGGAATCTGTTTTCAAGCAACTGTGCATTATAAAGCTGTTATTTGGATCTCATGCGGCGTAATTCACAAGTGATTGTGCATTGTGTCATGACTTGTTTGACTTGAAGTAACAATTATCTTGCTTTATGCAAGCGAAATAACCCAGGAGTGAGATTATGGCAATTCAAGATAATATTGCCTTGTTTTTTCGGGACCCTATATCACTGCCTGCTCAATTCGACGAGTTCTATAGTGTTCTATATCTACTACGAAGAGATATTAACTATTGTATACCAGTACCAGAGCCAAAATTAATATGGCCTGCAACAATGGCAATCTTAGCGGGAATAGATTTGCTGGCAAAATTTTACGCTGGTGAAGACAAACACGGGAAAGTTGGTCAGCGTTTCCAGAATTTTGTAAATGAATATTTCCAACCTATTTCATCAGATGATGTAGAAACAGTTTATCAATTACGGAACTCTTTGTTGCACTCGTTTGGACTGTACTCGAAATCTAGCAAGCAAGAGTATCGTTTCATTCTAATATTGCCAAAAGTAGAACCATTAGTACAACAACGCCCTGAAAATGTGTACTTGATTAGCATCACTGCTTTGTACGAAAAATTCGAGGCTGCCATCAGAAATTACAGGGAGGACGTTGAAAGAACCCCAACGTTACAAGACAAATTCAGTCGGATGTTTCCTAATTATGGGGTTGTTCGCGTTCACCCGATTTTTGCTTAACTGCAGCACGTTTCGGTAAAGGATTGCATTACACCAATGCCACAGATAGACAAAGACCCCATGCACAGTTGCCCTGAATGCGGTGCACTGCTTGGCACGGCCGAAATATGTGAAGAGCTGTTTCATGCGGCCCTTGATATGGAATGGGAAAACCCGCTAGTAACGGCTGCAGCCCACCACCTGTTGGTTGGAACCTACATGGTGCAACACCCGGCCGGTTATACGCCGGAAGCACAGGCGCTTTTTGCGGCCATGGTTGTCACGACGGTTGATGAGGAACTGTCGGCCGATGAGCTGCGCCGGCGCAATCGGGGGCGTTTTGAGCAACAGAAGCGGAACTGGCGTATGAAGGTCGCAGAACCACAGGAAGTCCGTCTCCGCCGGTGGCCCATGACCATTGCTGACGTCATAGATGGCCCGGCGGTGGAGTTGCCTCAGCGAGTCTGGCAGTGGGCACGCAGCGTGCGAAAAGAATTAAAACAAGATACAGCATCTGTTTATTGATCCGGGTCAACCGGACATTTGCCGCCGCCGGACCAGCAGCCAGCCAAACAACGCAACCCAGGCCCCGCCCGGATGACATTTGCCGTCTCGATGATGTCCGGGTCTACCAACATCAGGGAAACGGCCTGCCCTTTCTGCCGCGTATGGTAGACCAGCCGCGTCAGTGAATAGGCCAGCCAGGAGCCGGTCCCACCAACGCCTACCCGGACAATCTGGGTGGCGGCCGTTTCGTGCAGGATAACGCGGTAGTGGGTTCGATTGTGAAAGGGTTGCCGGTCTCAATCATCGTCTCTCCTCCTTGTTGCCAAAAACGGCCGTTACCGGCCGATCCTGCCGATAGCCATATCACTAGATTTGGGCCTATGTGGCCCACATCGGCGGCTTTGTAGCCAGGTTTGCCTTGACTTTTTCTGCTGCGGGACAGCGACCCGCGCTATGCCTGATGCTGCGGGAATTTTCGGGTGAAGCGATGACTGAAAATCAAACTCCCGGAACTTTTCAGGACAGCGTGCCGTTCCCCCCACGCCCCATCCAGCCAACAAACCCACCAAGCGCCAATCGTTATCCCCTAACTGGGGGGGAGCAATATCCCCTAACCAGCCGATGCAGTGCCACCGTTTCAGTGGTATGGTTTATTTGTTAAACCTCCGCTTGGCGCTTTGTTTCAATGGTGGCGCTCGAAGGTATGAACTAAGGTAGCTTGATTAAAAATGACCCACGCCAAAAATAGTTAGGAACTTTTAGTATGGATCCAGCCATCATCATTGTTCTGGCTATCCTCATTGCCACTGTGGTTGCGCTCATTTTCGAGCCCGTCCGCATAGACGTCGTTGCGCTTGTCTGCATGCTGGCGTTGGGATGGACCGGCGTACTGACGCCGCAAGAAACGCTCTCCGGTTTTTCAAGCAATGCCGTGATCGCTATGATAGCCGTCATGATTTTAGGAGAAGGCATTGCTAAAACCGGCATCATGGATCGGTTTTCACGCGCAGTCTTGGAAAAAGTGGGGACCAAAAAGTCGAGCGTGATTGGGGCCATGTCTTTATCGGTGGGGGCGCTCTCTGGCCTTATACAGAACATCGGCGCGGCGGCGCTTTTTTTGCCGGGTATTCTCAATATCTCACGCCGGGAAAAAATCCCGGCGTCAGCTTTGATCATGCCGATAGGATTTGCGGCCATAGTGGGCGGCACATTGAGCATGGTAGGCTCAGGCCCGCTGATTCTAATCAATGACCTGCTTCGCAGCGCTGACTTGGCGCCTTATGGACTATTCAGCGTAACCCCGGTAGGCATTCTGTTGCTTCTTTCTGCAATTGGCTTCTTTTTCTTATTTGGCAAATTCGTTCTACCTCAGTCAGAATCTCCGGGCGAATCAGTTTCGGAGCAGGATAAACTCATTGAAGCACTACATCTGCCGCATCATATCTGGCACTATGCCATTCCCCCGGACAGCGCATTGGCAGGCAAAACGACCGAGCAATCAGGTGTATGGGGAACATTCAATCTGAATATTCTCGGTATTATGCACGGCAGGGAA
>JAWOIM010000032.1:0-5950 GCA_046484685.1 Chloroflexota bacterium
TTAACCGATTGGCAAGCGTTCAGGCAGTCATAGAATAGGACGCGGATGAACGCAGATAAAGCGGATAAACACGGATTTTTTTAGTTTTATCTGCGAAAATCCGTCTAATCCGTGCCATCCGTGGTTAAAAATATGGGGGAGGTGAATAATTGCAATTGCGGTGGTGGCCGCTCACTCACTATCTGTTAGACAGGGACAGCGTGGGCAGCCAGAGAGTTGGTAGCAAAGGAGGGAATGGAGGTAGAGCGCTGGCGGGTGCCGGTGGGCATGGGCAGGTCGTCGACAAAGTAGCTGCTGCACGCCTCATCTATCATTTCTATGGTCAGGGCCGGTTCGGTTGACGTATAGTCAGAAATGGCAATAATAATTTTTAAGATGTCGCGGGGATGGACGCTTTGCATGGTGCGCTGTGGTTCCCGGTACCATTTTTGCAGCAGGTAGAGAAAAGCATGCTTGTCGAAAGTGATGCGAAGCGTTTGGCACATTATTTTGAAGATTTCATAATATAGCTTCTCGGTGGGGCCGGCTACTTCTACCTTCATCTGAATACGGCGCAAAAAGGCTCCATCTACCAGGTCCATCGGGTCCAGGTTAGTCGAAAAGACGATCAACTGGCGGAAGAGCACTTCCAGGCTCTGGCCTGACTGAAGGCGCAAAAAGTCGATACCGCTTTCCAGGGGCACGATCCAGCGGTTGAGCAGCTCTTGGGGACTAATTTGCTGCCGGCCAAAGTCATCAATGAGGAGCATACCGCCATTAGCCTTAAGTTGAAGCGGGGCCTCGTAAATTTTAGAAATAGGCTCAAAGCGCAGGTCGAGGGCTTCCATCGTCAACTCGCCACCAACCATAACGGCCGGCCGTTTGAAAGCGCGCCAGCGATTGTCCAGCCGCAGCTTGTCGGTTTTGCTTTTTCCGTTCCCATGACCATTTAGGTGACCGGTCAGGTGGCCGGTTAAGCTCATTTGCAGCGATAATTCCTCTGCGTTTAATGGCTCATGGACCAGCGGATCTAAGACACGAATGATCTGGCCGCCAACGGTAATGGCATCGGGCAGCCAGATGGGATCATCCTCGGACAGCAGATCGGCCAGGGCCTGGGCCACGGTAGTTTTACCGTTACCGGGCGGTCCGTATAAAAAGAGGGAGGAACCGGCATTCAGCGGCGGGCCAACACGCCGGTGAAAGTTTTCGGGCAAAACCAGATGAGACAGGGAAGCCTGCACCCGCTGAGGTGAAATAGTACGCTTTTGACTGGTTTGCAGCAAAATGGCCTTATTGTAGGCTTCAATAGAAACGGGTAAACGGCCGACATATTGGCTGCGTTCAAAAGCATCCCGGGAGCGCTTAACGCCGGCATCCGTTAAGCTGTAGGTGAAACTGAGGCTGCCCATCGAACCGGCTTTGCTGACTTCTACCAGATGCTCCTGCTTCATATGAGACAGGAGCGTATCCACCACACTGACATGGACACCCATGACCTCGGCCATGCGCGATACGCTGGCTTCTCCCTGGTTAAATAAAATACGGAAAATCGTATCGATTACAAGCGTTTTGGGAATGCCCAACGCTTCTGGTTCAGTGACGGGCTGCAAAAGTTTTAATAGATCTGGCAGGCTCATTTACTTGTTATTACCTCGCTTACAATAAACTCCACTCATCATTTATGCAAGGTTAAGTATAGAGGAGTTGACCTGCTTTCACAGTAGGAAATAGGGCATGGCACGATGGGACTAGAAGATAGTAAAAAGTAAATAGTGGAAAGTGGAAAGTAAAAAGTAAAAACCGGGTTTTGGGAAAACCCGGTTTTTCACTCTGACTGATTACTGAATACCGTACGCGAAGCGGTCGCACCGCGACATTACCGGTCCTCAGGCAACGGCCGTTTCCATTATTTCACTCTCTGGCTCGTCGCCATTGGCCATGAGGAGCTTTCCATTCTCTTCAACGCGCGACAATCTGCCCTCACGAATGACGGCCACCGAAGCGACAATGTCACCGTCACGCAAATCCATGACGCGCACGCCCTGGGTCGAACGGCCCTGCTGCGAAATCGAATCGGCCGCGGTGCGTAAGATAATGCCGTTGCTGGAAATGCACGTCACTTCATCACCGGGTATAACCACGCGGGCGCTCACAATTTTACCGGTTCGCTCGGGCGTCAAGTTCATGGCCCGCACCCCCTGACCATACCGGTTTTGGCGACGATAATCATCCAGCGGTGTTCGTTTGCCATACCCTTTTTCGGTAATCACAAGCAGATGATCATCCGGGCTGGCCACGTCGGCCCCGGCCACATTGTCCCAACCGTCCAGGCGAATGGCATAAACACCGGCGGCAGTGCGCCCCATCGGCCGTACATCATCTTCGTTGAAGCGAATACCCTTGCCCTGCTCGCTCACCAAAATCAAGTCCTGACCCCCATCGGTCATTTTGACCCAGTTCAGGCTGTCCCCCTCATCCAGGGAAATGGCGATAATGCCGTTCACACGAACGTTGGCAAATGCGCTCAATTCAACCCGTTTAATGCGCCCCTTTTGGGTAAACATCGTTAAATATTCGGCATCCTCAAAGGAGTGAACGGGCAAAGCGACCGTTACTTTTTCATCCGGCAGCAGGGGCAAAATATTCATCATGGAAGACCCTTTGGCCGTGCGATCCAGTTCCGGAATCTGATAAACCTTTTCTACATACACCTTGCCCTGATTGGTAAAAAAGAGCATGCTGTTTAAGGTTCCGGCCGCAATCAGATGCTCCAATTCATCCTCATCGCGGGTTCCCATGCCGATCAGACCTTTGCCCCCGCGTTCCTGCTTGCGGTAAGCAACCACAGGGGTGCGTTTAATGTACCCCCGCTGTGTAATAGAGATCAGCACATCTTCATCCTGAATCAAATCCTCAATATTCAGACCAGGATCAAGATGGGGGGCAATTTCAGAGCGGCGCTCATCCCCATATTTGTCACGGACTTCCAGCAAATCTTCACGAATTAAGCTTAATTTCTTCTTGTGGTCGGCCAACAGGTCGCGCAGATAGATAATGTGGGCGGTTACCTCTTTATGCTCATCGACAATCTTCTGCCGTTCCAGCGCCGCCAGACGACGTAACTGCATGTCGAGGATGGCCGTGGCCTGCAATTCGGTCAGCTCAAAGCGTTCTATCAGACGAGTGCGGGCCGTATCGGCGTCGGGCGATTCTCGGATAGTCTGTATAACGGCGTCCAGATTGTCCTGAGCAATCAGCAGCCCATCCAGAATGTGCTGCCGGCGCAGCGCCTTGTCCAGTTCAAACTGGGCGCGCCGCCGAATGACTTCGACGCGGTGGTCGATATAGATTTGCAAAGCCCGCTTCAGGGAAAGCAGGCGCGGCTGTTTATCAACCAGGGCCAACATCTGGATACCAAAGGTCGTTTGCAAAGCGGTATGTTTGTAAAGTTGGTTAAGCACCTTGAGTGGCTGTGTACCCCGCTTTAGCTCCACAATAACAGAAATACCGCGCCGATCAGACTCATCGCGCAGATCAGAAATATCGGGAATGTCCCCTTTATTGACCAGTTCGGCCATACGTTCAATGAGCATTGATTTGTTGACCTGAAAGGGAATTTCGGTGATGTTGATACGCTGCCGGTTGGGATTGCCGGGCATTTCTTCCACTTCGGCCACGGCGCGGATAATGACACGGCCCCGACCGGTGGCATAAGCGGCGCGAATGCCTTCAGTGCCCACAATAATACCGCCGGTGGGAAAGTCAGGTCCTTTGACAAACTGCATCAGGTCTTCCAGAGTCACCTCTTCCCATTCATCCTGACGGTCAATGAGGTAAATAATGGCGTCACACACTTCAGTCAGGTTGTGGGGCGGAATGTTAGTGGCCATACCCACGGCGATGCCGGTGGAGCCATTGAGCAGTAGATTGGGCATGCGGGCGGGCAGCAGGTCCGGCTCGGTCAGGCTGTCGTCGAAGTTGGCGGTAAAATCGACCGTTTCTTTGTCAATGTCTTCCAGCATTTCGGCCGCAATGGGCGCCAGCCGGGCTTCGGTATAACGCATGGCGGCTGCGCTGTCGCCATCAATGCTGCCAAAGTTGCCCTGACCATCAACCAGCGGATAGCGCATGGAAAAGTCCTGAGCCATGCGCACCATGGCATCATAAACGGAGCTGTCGCCGTGGGGATGGTATTTACCGAGAACTTCACCGACGATGCGGGCGCTCTTACGGTGGGCACCGGTGTGGCGTATGCCCATGTCATACATGGCGTAGAGAATGCGCCGGTGGACCGGCTTGAGTCCGTCACGAGCGTCGGGTAAGGCACGAGAAACGATGACGCTCATGGCGTAATCGAGGAAGGAGTTGCGCATCTCCTGGTTGATGTCGATGGTGTTGATATGGCCACCCTCAACTGTCATCATGGGTTCTGTATCCAATACAATAACCTCCAGTTTGTCGCTGTCGCATCCGGCCTATTTGGTTGCTAAAACAAGCAGAGCCGGGGCTAAAAAATAATCATTTTGCGAGGTAAATTTAACTGGTGAATTATACCCTAAACCGGCTAAATTAACGAGTTAGCAGGCAACTGTTTTTTTCGCGCCGGGTTGAAGAAGGGCGTGGGCACAACCACAGCCTGGGCCAACTCGTGACTGTATTCGACGGGCAGCACCATAGCCAGGGATTGGCCGGGTTGAGCATAGCTGCGCTGCACCATGCCCAGGCCAATTGTTGTTTTGAGCAGCGGAGAAAAGGTGTGGCTGGTGATTTGCCCCACCTGGCTGCCCTCATGGTAAAGGGGGGCCGGGGTGCGGCTGGCAGGGCGACCGGCCACGTCGGGGCGCAGGCCAAAGGGTTGGTACAGCCGCTCTAACTCGAACCAGGGAATTTCAATGCCGATAAAAGCCCAGGACGGGCCTTGTTCCCGCTCCGCCAGCAGCGCTTTTTTGCCGATGAAATTGGCTCCGTTTAGTTTGACCGCCCAGCCTAGACCGGCTTCGTAGGGGGAAGATTTTTGGGCCTCGGTGTAGGCGTGGTGGGCCGGGATATAATCGACGCCGTTGAGTACGAAGCCGGCTTCAATGCGGGCCATGTCCAGGGCCAACATGCCGGCCGGCAGCAGATTGTAGCGCCGGCCGATCGTCATAAGTGCCTGCCAAATGGGACCGGCATCCTCGGGGCGCAGCCACAGTTCGTAACCCAGGTCGCCGGTGTAGCCGGTGCGACTGATGGCCAGAGAACGGCCGTTTACCAGCCCCTGCCCCCAGCCAAAATAGGGCAAACGGTCTATTTCTAATCCTGTCACCAGTTCCTGTAAAATCAGGCCGCTCTTTGGCCCTTGCAGCGCCAGAGCCGCCCATTCTGCGGAGACATCGCGCACGGCCGCTTGCAGCCCAACCCCCACATCCTGAAACCAGCGCAAATGCGGCTCGGCGGCCGTAATACGGAACTGCTGCTCGGCCAGCCTGGTAATCGTGCCGTCATCCAGCAGCTTGCCTGCCTCGTCACACCAGGGGGAGTAGATAACCTGCCCCACGCGGCTGCGACTCAGGTCACGGGTCATGAGGCGGTCTACCAGGCGCAAGGCGTCGGGGCCGCTGATCTCGTACTTGAACAGGGGGGAGATGTCAAAGAGGGCGGCGCTGTTGCGAATGGCCCAATATTCCCGTTCGTGGCTCGGTTCGTACAGGCTGGCAGCCAGATAGCCCGACCAGTCGCGCCAGGCGTGGCTCTGGCAAAGGGGGGCGGTATAGGGATGAAAGGGAGTCGGTAAGGGCATTTTTAGCTCACGATTGTTTGATGAAATAATGCAGCGTTTCCAGCAAGTTGTCAAATACAGAGAGACGGGCCACTTCATAGCCGTGGCTGTTTTCGCGGACGTGGCCGATGCAGGCGATGCGCGGGGCCAGACCGGCGTAGGCCAACAGGCTGGCATCACTGGCGGCCCCGTCGTAAACGGCCGTTTGTA
>JAWOIM010000292.1:0-4019 GCA_046484685.1 Chloroflexota bacterium
GCGAAACCCAATCTGATTCCTCAGTGGTGGGCCACTGGTGGGCCACAAGTGGGCCACTTGTGGGTAAGAGCAGTGACAAACTTTTACAAAATTGAATAGAGACAGCACGTTTCTCTACCAAAGACAGTTGGTGACATTTTGTCTTAATGAATGCCAGCCGAGGTGGGGCTAAAAGCAGTTTCTAACAAGTAGATAGCCTGTTGTGCTTTTCTGCCTGATAGATATGACTTTAAATCCTCATGCCGGCCGGCGTGAGGATTTTTTATTTATAAGGGTGCAAGGGGCAACTTGCCCATAACTTTGCAATCTGCAACTTGTACCCATCCTAATAAAAAGGAGGTGAGCTTTTTGGCCATTTCAAGAAAACGCAAGGAAGAATTAGTAGCCCAGTATGCCGACCTGATTGAGCAAAGCGAAGCAATAATTCTGACTGAGTACAAAGGCATGAGCGTGAAGTCATTGCAAGGGCTGCGACACAAGGTCCGTGAGGTTAACGGTTCTTTTTATGTGACTAAAAACACATTGTTGCAATATGCCCTGGAGCAAACTGACGTGCCGGTACCAGACGAACTGCTTTTAGGGCAGGTAGCAACCGGATTTGCCGCCAAAGGGGAAGTGGCTGGTTTAGCCAAAGCCCTGGTTGATTATGCCAAAGATGATAATCATCTGATTGTGAAGGGCGGTATCATGGGGGCCGAGGTGTTAACGGCCGATCAGGTACAAGCTTTAGCTAAACTACCGTCGTTAGACGAACTGCGATCACAGATTATTGGTCTGATTGGTACGCCGGCGCGTAATATTGCCTCGACGGTTGCCAGCGGTGTACGTCAGGTAGTGAATGTGATTGATGCCTACGCCAAGAAAGAAGAAACAGAAGCGGCGTGAGCAAGTAGTACGGTAACAAAGTAGCAAGATGATTGTTTAACTGTAAAACAGAGTAACTTTGCATCTAATTTTTAATTACAAACATTTTAACGAATTAACAAACCGTTCGGAGGAACTATTACAATGGCTGATTTAGAAAAAATCGTAGAAGAACTGAGCAGCTTGTCCCTGTTAGAAGCTGCTGATTTGACCAAGATGTTAGAAGAGAAGTGGGGCGTTAGTGCCGCGGCACCAATGGCGATGGGTGCGATGCCTATGATGGCGGCGGCGGCTGAAGAAGAGGAAGAGCAGACTGAATTTGACGTTGTCTTGAAGGAAATTGGTCCCAAGAAGATTAACGTCATTAAAGAAGTCCGCGCTTTGACCGGTCTTGGCCTGAAGGAAGCGAAGGAAGCTGTCGATGGCCTGGGCACCATTATGGAAGCGGTCAGCAAGGAAGCGGCTCAGGAAGCCAAAAGCAAGCTGGAAGAAGCAGGCGCGGTCGTCGAAGTTAAATAATTACCAATCGCCGCTTGCCCATGCTAATTTAAGGCGATGAAGGGGTCAGTTCTTTACCAGAACTGGCCCCTTTTGGGTTCATGTTATGATGCTGGAATTGATTTTAGCTTCGCAGTCACCGCGTCGCCGACAGCTTGTTAACTTGCTCGGCTGTTCGGTAACGGCCGTGGCGGCCGATGTAGATGAAACTCAAATCACCACCCCCGATCCGGCTCAAAATACCATTGATACCGCCCGGCTGAAAGCAGATACAATCCTGGCCCAATGGCGTAGACCGGCGGCAGACGCGCGTCCAAGTTTGCCGCGGCCCCTGCTCCTGGCGGCCGATACGACCGTTGCTTTAGGCCGGCAGATGTTGGGTAAACCCCATGATGCGGAAACGGCCGTACATACCTTGCGCCTCCTGCGTCAGCAGCGCCACGACGTCTACACCGGTATGGTCATCGTGGATATGGCCAGCGGTCATAGGATAGAAGATGTAACCAGCGTGTCTGTCACCATGCGTAACTACAGTGATGTCGAAATAGCGGCCTATGTGGCTACCGGCGATCCCTTAGACAAAGCGGGTGCTTACGCTATCCAGCATCCTGTCTTTCGGCCGGTGGCCCGTCTGCACGGGTGTTATTTGGGGGTGATGGGGCTGTCTATCTGTCACCTGAGGCAGGTATTGCAGCGCCTTGATATCCCTGTTTCCGTTGATAGGGAGCGCCTGCGTCAGGCTCACGCGGGCTACCCCTGCCCGTATATCGCCTGAAGTGAAAGTAAGGACCATTACCTTTCATTTACTATTTGCCCAAGCCGTGTTAAAATTTTTAACACAAACTGCTGTTCATACCAAGCTGGAAGTCAGGTTTTTCGCTGCTACGACAAAAGCGGCTAAGGGTTGAATCAAAAACAAGTTTGTAGTGGCGGCTTTAGCCGTCTTCCCCGCTAAAGCGGTTACTACAAACCAAAAGTCAAAAGTTAATTTTGAATGAACCCTAAGTAACAAAAGACTGGCTTTTATAGAGAGGGTCCAATGTCGCAAAAATTACAAGAAGCGGTCGCCGCCGCACGAGCAGGCGAAACTGAAACAGCCCAACGGTTATTGGCTGGCCTCCTGCTGGAAAATCCAGATGAGGTTCATGCCTGGTTTTTATTGAGCCATCTGGTAGAGTCTGAAAGCAAACAGATAGCCTATCTTAAAAAAGTTGTGGCTCTTGATCCTACTCACGCTAAAGCGCGGCAGCGGCTAAAACAGGTTCAACCCAGCCCTATGCCGGCTGGGACAACCAGCCCTATGCCCGCTGAGACAACGACGGAAGACGTGTCACCACTGCCTATCTCAACCGATCCTTTTGACTACGAAGCCCAGGCAGATGCAGAGACCATTCCTGAGTGGATGGTGGGGGATGAGGCTGCAACCCTGGCAGCAACGGCCGTTGCTGCCACAGAAAGCGCTGCTGACGAACCAATGGAGATCCCTGACTGGCTGCAGACCAGCCTGGAAGAAGAGATAGACGAAGAAGAGGAAATTGTGCCGGTTGTGCCGGCCACAACCACAGCATCCTCAGAGGGTGAAGCAATCGAAGCGGCTCGTCAGGCCGCCAGGCAGTCGACCATACCGGCCGCAGCCCCCGACCCGGATGCCGAAACCAGGGAGGTCGCTCGCCTCAACCGACTGTTGACCCTGCTGGTTATTTTCGCTGTCCTGATCGTGTTGGGTATGGTTTATGTTTTCTTCTACTTATGAGTGTTGTACACAAAGCCACTTTAGACAATGGACTTACCGTTCTCCTAAAAGAAATGCACCATGCGCCTGTAGCCAGTTTTATGATCTGGTATCGCGTGGGTAGTCGTCATGAGCGTCCCGGTTTAAGCGGCGCTTCTCACTGGGTGGAGCATATGCTGTTTAAGGGTACGCCCCGCTTTCCCGGCAATCTGTTAGAGCGGCAAATTTCACGAGAAGGTGGCTACTGGAATGCGTTTACCTGGCTCGATTTTACCGCCTATTTTGAAACGATGCCGGCCCATAAGATCGATCTCTGTTTGCAGCTTGAGGCCGACCGCATGGTCAACGCGGAGATGTCAGAAACGGCCGTGGAGCTAGAACGAACCGTTATTCTCTCCGAGCGTCAAATGTGTGAAAACGATCCCCGTTTTTTACTCAATGAAGCCTTGACGGCAGCGGCCTTTCAAGTTCACCCCTATCGTCACGATACAATTGGGGAAGAGGCTGATTTACGCTCCATGACGCGCGGCGATCTGTACGACCATTACCGACGTTATTATGTGCCCAACAATGCTATAGCCGTCGCTGTGGGCGATTTTGACCACCACTCTATTCTGGCACGCATTGAGCAGCTTTTTGGTGAGATCCCGGCCGGGGAAACAGGGCACACTGAATATTTTGACCGGCGCAGCCCAAGCTCTGTTGAACTGGCCCCTTTGGCTGCGGCCAGCCTCAACAGTCACCAGGAGCCACCCCAACGGGATGAGCGCCGCGTTACCATTGAGGGTCCAGGGGACGCTGCCTACTTTACGGCTGCTTACCGTGTACCTGGTGCCACTCATCCTGATTACTTTCCTCTGGTGCTGCTCAACGCTGCTTTTGCCGGCGGCAGCAGCCTGGGTCTTTTTGGCGGGGGTGGCAGCAA
>JAWOIM010000321.1:0-5128 GCA_046484685.1 Chloroflexota bacterium
ACTCTTCTATAAATAGCAGCGTGTCGGCCCAGCGTGTGCCGGGGGTCGGCAAATTTTGGTAATAGGCGTAGTAGACATAAGCCGACAACACCAGCCCCAAAACCATGGCCACCAGCCCCATCATGCGGGCATTTTCGCCCCGCTCTTTGGGCAGCATCAAAATAATGGCCGCCGCCACAATCGGCGACAGGGTAATGATTGATAAAAACGGAAATTCAACCATTGATTTTTTCCATACACTCAGAGTGGTCCAATTTTATTAGTGTTTAAGAGAATAAGCGGGTCATTCCCGCGAAGGCGGGAATCCATACACCTGGACTCCCGCCTTCGCGAGAGTGACAGAGAAGGTTTCTGTTACCCGTTTAAATTCTTAATTTGCAAAGAAATCGGATCAATCTTCATTTAACCAAATAATTTAGTAACAGTATCGTTAATGAACACCAGGACCCACTGCGGCCAGAGGCCGAGGCTCAGCATCAGCCCCATCAAGGGCCAGATAACCATATGTTCGCGCAGGGTCATATCTTTCAGATTCAGCCATTCTTCTTTGGCCGGGCCATGTAATGTATAACCAATCCCTTTCAGAATGTAAGCCCCGGTCATTAGCAGACCAATCATCGACAGGGCCAGGTGAATGGGGTAAATACCCCAGGAGCCGCGCACAATCATGAACTCACTGACAAAGCCGTTCAGACCGGGCAGCCCCAGCGAAGCCATGCTGGTAAACACCAAAATGGTGCCAAAGACGGGCAAGACGCTCCATATTCCCCCATACCGCTTCAGATCGCGGGTGTGGGTGCGCTCGTAAATAACCCCCACCAGGAAGAACATGCCGGCCGCCGACAGGCCATGATTAAACATCTGGAAGATAGCGCCGTTGGTGGCCATAATGGCATCTTGAGTCAACATCTGATGGCTGACATCCCGACCATACACATTAGCCATAATTGCCAGACCTAACACCACAAAACCCATGTGGTTGATAGACGAATAAGCAACCAGCCGCTTAAAATCCCATTGTCCAAAAGCGGCCAGGCCACCCAAAATGATGCTGAGTGTGCCCAGCACGGCCAAAACCCCGGCGGTGGTACTGGCCATTTCGGGGAAAAGGGGAATGACCAGGCGAATAAAGCCATAGGCTCCCAACTTTAGCAGCACCCCGGCCAGCATCATAGAGCCGGCCGTCGGGGCCTGAGTATGGGCATCGGGCAGCCAGGTGTGGAAAGGCCAGACGGGTATCTTGATGGCAAAGGCGATAAAAAAGGCCCAAAAGGCCAATGTTTTCACCAAAGCCACCGGCAGCCCCGTTACGGCCAGCGTGCCCGTGGCGGGCAGATTGACCCAAACATCCATCAGTTCGATGATGTTAAAGGTTCCCATCGACAGCCCCATAATCTGAATAGACAGGAGCAGGCCGAGACTGCCACCCATGGTATAAACAAAAAACTTAAAGGAAGCATAATCCCGATCGGCCCCTCCCCACAACTTGATGAGGAAATACATGGGGACCAGACCAAACTCCCAAAAGATGAAGAAGATCATCAGGTCCAGAGAAGCAAAGAGGCCAAACATGGACGTTTGCATGACCAGAAACAGGGTCATGTACATGCGCACTTTGTCTTCTATATTAAAGGAGGCCAAAATCGACAGCGGTGTCAGCAGGGCCGCCAGCAGAAACATGGGCAGGCTAATGCCGTCGATGCCCACATGGTAGTTGGCCCCAATAGAGGGGAACCACTCGGCAAAAAATTGGAACTGCATGTCGGCCAGGGTCCGGTCATAGGTAAACCACATCACCAGGACCAGCACCAGCGGCACCAGGCTAAAAACAAGGGTCAGGCGCCGAATCAGATTCTTCTCGTCTTCCGGCAGCATCAAGATAATGAGTGCCGCCAGCAGGGGGAAGAAGATTGTTATATTGAGAATGTTTGCTTGAATAAAGTCCATCTGGTTTCCCTAATGGTTTAGGCTAAATTTATAGTATGCCGGCCAGCACAACGGCCGTTGCCAGCGCAAAAACAATTAAAACAGAGTAGAGGGCATATTCCTGGATGCGCCCGGTTTGCAAATAGCGGAACTCGTCGGCCAGACTGAGAACCCTGTCTTTTAGCCAGTCTACCCCATCGCTGATCACAACTTCTTCAAAGCGCTTGGCGTAATGACCCAGAGCGTAGGTAGAGCGGGCAATCAGGTGCAGCGTGCCGTCAATGAGGCCCTTATCGACCCATTCGTAGACCACCACTTCTGAAATAAAAACGGTAGGCCGAATAAAAACAACCTGGTACAGTTCATCCCAATACCATTTGTTTTCCAGGAAAGTATGCAGGGGGCCAAGCGGGGCAATGAGCGGGTCGGCTTCCTCTTCTGCCAGGGGTTTACGGCCGTATACCCAATACCCAAACCCCAGACCACCCAGGGCCACCCCAACCGAGGTTAGCACCGGCACCCAGTTAAAAGGCGGGGCCTGAATCTGGTGGGCCACCAGCTCCAGGGCATACAGCTCACCGATCAGCTCATGCAGCGAGGTGCCCACAAAATGGTGGAAGTAGTTGTAAAACACCCCATCCGTCCCCAGAAAATCATCGGGGATACCGAACCAGCCGGCCACCACGGCAAAAAAGGCGAGGCCCATCAGCGGCACCGTCATAAAACGATTGCTCTCATGGGCATGTTCGGCCAGCGGTGTGCGCGGCTTGCCCAGGAAGGTCAGGCTAATCTGGCGCATGGTATAAAAGGCGGTGAGGAAGGCGGCCGTAGCCAGCATGGCAAAAACAACCAGACCAATTGCCTTCCCGTCAGCGACCCAGATATACCAGGCGTCGGCCAAAATTTCATCTTTTGACCAGAAACCGGCCGTCACCAGCGGCAGCCCGGAAAGGGCCAGCCCCCCTATCAAAAAGGTCCAGAAAGTAGTGGGCATCTTCTGCCGCAGACCGCCCATATAGCGCATATCCTGAGGGTCGGTCTGGTGGTCGTGCACATGCTCTGCCCCATGCTCCATGCCGTGAATGACCGAACCGGAAGCCAGGAAGAGCAGCGCCTTGAAGAAGGCATGGGTAATCAGGTGGAAGGCGGCCGCAATGTATGCGCCCAGCCCCACCGCCGCCACCATAAAGCCCAACTGGGAAATAGTGGAATAAGCCAGCACCCCTTTGACGTCATTCTGGGCCACGGCAATGGTGGCCGCCATCAGCGCTGTAAAGGCCCCAATGCCGACAATAATCCAGCCGGCCCAGGCTGCCCCTTCAATAGAAATAGCAATGAGGGGGAAGACGCGCAAAATGAGGTAGACGCCGGCCGACACCATGGCTGCCGCATGAATGACAGCGCTGACCGGCGTGGGGCCCTCCATGGCGTCGGGCAGCCAGACGTGGAGGGGGAATTGGGCCGATTTACCCACCGTACCGGCGAAGATGAGCAGGGTCATAACCGCCAGCCCGTCCAGGCCAATGGTGGCAATAGCCGACTGCAAACTGACGGTCGTAAAGGCTTCGCTAAAGTTAAGCGTGCCGAACACGCGATAAAAATAGACGATACCCAGCAGCATAATCACGTCGGCTATACGGGTAGTCAGAAAGGCTTTGATGGCCGCTTTCCGCGGCGTAATTTTGTGTGGGGCGGGATAGTTACGGGCATACCAGAAGCCAATCAGGGCGTAAGAGCAAAAGCCCATAATCTCCCAGCCGATGAAGAGCAGCAGCAGATTGTCGGCGACGACCAGCAGCAGCATGGCCCCGCCAAAGAGGGACATGAGGGCAAAGAAGCGGGAAAAGAGCGGCTCTTGTTTGCCATGATTGGGTTCACCGAAATGGGTTCCTGCCGGCTGGCCATAGTTATGATAGCCAACGCTGTAGACAAAAATCATGGTGACGGTAAAGGGGACCATGAAGAGCATAACGGCCGTTAAGGCATCAACCGCCACCCCCATTTGCAGCCAGGTTCCCTGCCAATAATCACCAAAGGGCAGCCAATCTATGGCGCTGCTGATAGCTACCGGATGATGATCTAATCCATCCGGATCACGTAAAAAGAGGCCAAAAACATCAAAGGCCACAATCCAGCCCAGCACCATTGAGGTAATAATACCGGCCCAGGCCAGCAGCCAGCTCAGCGTCTTGTTATTCCGTGTAAACAGCATAATCAGGAAAAAGACGAGCAGCGGGCCGGCCGGAATCAGCCAGGTTAACATCTGTAATGTTTGTTCGCTCATATTAATTCTTCAACAAGTCCAGTTCTTCAGCGATAACCGATTCCCGATTGCGATAAATGGCAATCAAGAGCGCCAGGCCCACGGCCGCTTCGGCCGCGGCCACTGTCAGCACAAAAACGGCCCAGGCCAGACCGGTGGCCTGTTCGGGCGTCTGGTAGCGCCAAAAGGCAATCAGGTTAATATTGACCGCATTCAGCATCAATTCTACCGACATTAAAATAGCCACAGCATTGCGCCGGGCAACTACCCCATACAGGCCAATGCAAAAGAGGGCGGCTGCCAGCAGCAGGTACCAGGATAAGGGAATCATCTGTTCTCCTCCTCTGGCTGCTGCGGCCAGGCAATCAGGATAGCCCCAATCAAGGCGGCCAAAAGCAAAATAGAGGCGACTTCAAAGGGCAGCACATAGGCTTGGGCACTGACAAAAGATTGGCCCAACAGGACCACGCTTTCTTCCAAAACGGCCTCATCCACCGGGGTGCGGTGGGCCAGGGGCACGTTGGCGTCAGGGGCCAGCGGCCAGTAGTTGAGAATAATATAACTAATACCGCCCATAGAAAAAACGGCCGCAAGCAATCCGGGCAGCCACTGCGAGTTAAACGGCGTCTCGCGGGCCTGCATCAACCGCCGCGTCATCATAATGGCAAAAATAACCAGAATGGAAATAGCGCCAATATAAACCAGCAGTTGAGCAGCCGCCAGATAACCGGCCTCTAACAGCACGTAGATACCGGCCACGCCCAAAAATGAAGCCATCATGGCCAGGGCGGCATGAAATAAGTTGCGGTAGGTCACCACCACAACAGCCGAAGCCAGAATCATAAAGGCCAACAGCATAAAAATAAGTTGATCAATCGTCAGACCAAGAATCGTCATAAGTTGGTCTACTCCGTAATAACTATTAACTGATAACGGTTA
>JAWOIM010000387.1:0-5024 GCA_046484685.1 Chloroflexota bacterium
GGCGGAGTGGCGGAGTTGCAGAGTTGATTAGTTTAATGTTACCTTGCCACCTCGCCACCTCGCCACCTTGCCACCTTGCCACCTTGCCACCTCGCTACCTCGCCACCTCGCTACCTCGCCACCCTGCATTTATTCCGGTGGTTCAATGGGTGTGGCCTGGTCAAATTGTGAAAAATCGACCTGCCAGCGGCGCGGTTCAGCCGCGTCAGCTACGGGTTCGGTGAGGACAATGCGGTGCAAATCATACCTGTCGGGCGCAATCCATAATTGAACAGGAATGGGTGCAGTCAGGTCTGTGGCCATTAATCCACTGCTCATAGAAGCCAGACGGTCGGGAGCGATAACGGCCGTTATTACATCCATTTGTACTCCATTTATCGTTTCCGGCTCAGCTAACACCACATCCGACAAGTCCTGGGCCAGGATGGCCGGCAGCCCAACCGTCTCATCAAACAAAATTGCCGGGTTAAAGCCCCATTCTGACGGCATCGCTTCCCAGGCTCCCGTCAATACATTCGTCTGCCACTGCTGCTCACCAATCCCTATTACCCGAACCTCTGTAACCAGCCCTGGGACGGCTACCCGTACCACAGCCCGCACCCGATCTGGGGCCACAAAATCACCCTCAATACGGCGCAGAGCCAACGTCTCTTCTGCATCCAGGTAGGCAGCCGGTCCACTGGCTTCCAGCAGAAAATGAAAGCCTGCCAGATCAGTCAGACGAGCAGCACTTTGGGCTACAAGTTCTTCTGGCGAAAGCGCCGGTTCAGGCGCAGGGCGGCAGGCCGGCAGCAGGGCAACCAGAAAAACAAACAAAAGTAAACGGAAATCAAAACGAGTGTTCATTAAAAGGAGTTTACATCAGACGCCGGCTAACTTCAATAGGCACACATATTGTTAATAAGGAGTGGATGGGACGAACTGCCTATATCAGAGGGGGAACACCTTATCTATAATCTGGGTAGACAGGTAAGAATAGGAATTGTAAAATAGAAGGGGTCCAACACCCCAGCCCACATTAAAGTAGAGTCCAAGCGCAGACATTGCAAAATAGTGGTGACTGCTAACGCTCTGGCCGCTGTCTCACTATGCCAGACCAGGCAACCGCAGTCAGAGTGACTTAGTCGTTACAAATAGTGAAGGAATAAGATGAGTGCAACAACATCTGTAGTACAAGTGGACGAAGATTTAGGTCAGGCCAAATTATGGCTGGCCCGTAAGATTGAAGGATCACTGCCCGATAAATTAGTGTTGGACCGCAGCCCAGAAATTATCAAACTGATTAAAGATCGTTTTGATCTGGCTCGCCAACATACCAAAATCAAAATCCCAACTAACGAGGAAGAGCAGTTCTTTGCCGAACTGGTCGATGAGATAGTAGGCTTTGGCCCGCTAGAGACTTTTCTCAAAGATGACACCATTTCCGAAATAATGGTCAATCGGGCTGACTTGATCTACATTGAAAAGAATGGGCATCTAACCGAATCCGGCGTGACCTTTGTCAATGATGAGCATGTGGAACGGATTATTCGCAAAATTCTTAAACCATTGGGCCGTACCGTTGGCCGCGACAATCCGTTAGTAGATGCCCGGCTGCCAGATGGCTCGCGTGTGAATGCGGTTGTTTCCCCTTGTGCCATTGATGGCCCCAATATTACCATCCGTAAATTCTCCGAAACGCCATTTGGCATTCAAGATCTGATTAACTTTGGCAGCATGAATCAGGATATGGGGTCCTTTTTAGAGGCCTGCGTGGTGTCTAAGCTAAACATTATTGTCGCCGGCGGAACGGGGTCGGGTAAAACGACGCTGCTCAACGTGCTGTCGAGCTTTATTCCCGATGGGGACCGTATTGTGACCATCGAAGACGCGGCCGAACTGAGTCTCCAGCAGCGTCACGTTGTGCGCCTGGAAACAAAGAAGCCGGCTAAAGTGGGGGATACAGAGGTATCCATTCGAGACCTGGTCATTAACTCATTACGGATGCGGCCAGAGCGCATTGTGGTTGGTGAGTGTCGCGGCGGCGAGGCGCTGGATATGCTGCAAGCCATGAATACAGGCCACGATGGCAGTCTGACTACGATTCATGCCAACAACCCCCGCGACACCCTGTCCCGCCTGGAGACGCTGGTGCTGATGGCCGGTATGGATTTACCGCTGTCGGTGGTACGAAAACAGATTGTTTCGGCCGTGGATATGATTGTACAACAGGCCCGTTTGCGTGACGGCAGCCGTAAGGTGATGAATATTACCGAAATTACCGGCATGGAAGGGGAAACGGTGGTGATGCAAGATATCTTCCGTTTTGACGAAGAAGGCGAAACGGAAGAGGGCAAGGTTAAGGGGGATTTTGTACCCGGTGGCATACGGCCGAATTGTGAACAGCGGCTGCGTAACTACGGCTTTAATTTGCCCTCCACCATGTTTATGAACCGTAACACCATGTCGTTAGGCCGGCGTCGGTAAATAGAAAATGATGAGGAAGTGCTTACTGCTTATCGTTCTCCGCTTCTTCGGCCAGATAGGCTGCTTCAGACATAAGCTGGCCGCCGGCTAGTTCGTAGCTGGTAACGGTATAGCTGTGGTCCAGATAAATCACGGTCTGTATCCGGCGAAAGCAGCGGCTGTCTACAATCGTTTTGTGCCATACATAGCCGCCGTTTTCGTTGTTAAGGTCATGCTGTTTATCGGCCCGGACCCGCACACGCGCCCCGCAGTTATCACACTTCACATAGAAGTAAAGCCCTTGTGTGTCGATATACTCTTTTGGCCCACCAAGTCCAAATAACCGTTTTAAGAAATCCATGGGTTCTTCCTGTTTCTCCATTATCTGCTTACTGTTTACGGAAAAATTGTACCGTACCTTGAGAATACTGCCAGATACTCTGGCCGGCTAGTTAGCAAACCATTTCCAATTCATTCTATTCTGTTGTAGAATATAGACATAATGAGAAATTCATCAAAAAGACCTGGATGGCTCCACTTTTTAGGACGCCACATTCTGATTCTCATCTTTCTGGGTACGGCCTTAGTCGGCATGTTTACCGTCTATTGGTACTTTAGCCCGGCGGTGGGGGAAGCACAGGCCGTGGCCCAATCCAGTCAAGGACTTTCGGCCCCGCTTTTCAAAGAAATACCCTCCCGGCCGGTGCAGCAGCGGTTAAGGCAAAGTCCTGGTCCGCTGCGGGTAGGTATTGTTGTCGGTCATGCCGGTTTTGACAGTGGCGCCGTCTGTTCTGATGGCCTGACAGAGGTAACAGTAAATACAACGATTGCCGCTCTGGTTGCGGAAAACCTGCGGGCACGCGGCATTCCGGTCGATTTGCTGGATGAATTTGATCCTCGTTTGAACAGTTACAGTGCCACTGCCCTTGTTTCGATCCACGCCGATTCCTGTGTCTATTACAACGAATTTGCCACCGGCTATAAAATTGCCGGGTCTTCCTTCACTGATTCGTCCGCGCTGGAAAGTTGTGTGGAGAGCGTTTATAAAGAGGTGACCGGACTGCCATATCATGCTAATACGATTACCCCCCACATGACGGATTATCATGCCTTTCGCACTATTGCTCCCGGCACACCGGCCATTATTGTTGAAACAGGCTTTATGAATCTGGATCGACAAATTTTAACGGTGCAGGCGGATATTCCGGCACGGGGCATTACGAATGGGATTTTGTGTTATTTGGAGCAAGTAGAGTAGTAAGCAGTGGGTAATAGGGCACAATCTTCTATGCCCTATGTAGTATGCACAACCCGCTAGGGAGCAGCCCATGTCTGATAATAGATTGCTAAAAGAAGCTTATACCGCGCTCAAGACAGGGCGCAAACAGGAAGCACGCCGTTTATTAGAACAGCTTGTGGTGCAGCAGCCCAATGAATTTCGGGGCTGGCTGTGGTTGGCCAGTGTAGCAGACTCACCGCAGCAAGCTGTGGATTATGTGGAACGAGCTGCCCGGCTGAATCCGACTCATCCCAGTGTGGCCCAGGCGCGACTGTGGGCGCAGGAAAAAGCCGTAAGTAGGCAGCCACATTCAGTCAGTAGTGGAGAGGTAGCTGGGACTGAGGGAAAACGGTCTTTTTCCTCCCTCCGTTGGGCCGGCGTGGCGGCGCTGCTGCTTGTTGTTTTGTTATTAGGGGTATGGCTGGTGGGCAACGGCCGTTTCAGCCCAATCTCCACCACTAGCCAGGCCACCAGCCAGGCCAGCCTCGACAGCCAGCCGGCCGTTACCCTGATGGCTGCCAGTCTGGGCAGCGTTGAGCAGGCCGCGCTACCAACCCTACTTCCTACCGCCACGGCCACCCGCAGCCCGCTCCAGGCCAAAGCGGTGGCGGCCCACAGCGACCCGCTGCCCACCTGGACCACTACGCCCACCGCCACCCCGACCCCCACCGCTACCCCTACACCTGAACCCACTTTTGTGAGCGACCGGGCCTATATTCAGCGGCCGTCTGGGGTGGGGGCTAACGAACGCTGGATCGACATCAACCTGACCAGCCAAACCCTGACCGCCTATGAAGGGGATGTGCCTGTCTTTAGCACCCTTATTTCCAGCGGAACCAGCACGCACCCTACCGTAACCGGCCAGTTTCGCGTTTGGCATCGCACGCGCAGCCAGACAATGGACGGCCGCCGGCTGGGATACAACTATTACCTGGAAAATGTCCCCTACGTGATGTACTTTTACCGCGATTACGCCATGCACGGCACCTATTGGCACAACAACTTTGGCACGCCCATGAGCCACGGCTGCGTCAATATGAAAACAGAAGAAGCAGAATGGCTTTTTAACTGGTCCCAAATGGGAACATTGGTTAATGTGCGCTACTAACCGTAATGCGTAATGCGTAATGCGTAAAGTTAACTTTCGATGCTCTATTCTATTCATCAGAAGTTCAACCGGGGCGCAGCACGCCATAGCTTGTCCTGAGCAACGCCGCAGGGCCTGTCACCTCGACAAGCTCGGCGCAAGCTCTGAGCAACGCCGAAGGGCCTGTCCTGAGCAACGCCAAAGGGCCTGTCC
>JAWOIM010000402.1:0-6891 GCA_046484685.1 Chloroflexota bacterium
AAAGCGGAAGAGCAGCCGGGTCAGGGTTGATTTGCCGCTGCCGGTACGCCCCAGCAGCCCCAGCACCCGGCCCGGTTCCAGTTGGAAATTGAGGGTGTGGAGAACGGCCGTTTCCGGCTCATCGGCATAGTGAAAAGAAACCCGGTCAAACTGCACCCCCAGCGGGCCATTCGGTACGGCGGCACCGGGACCATCATGAATAGACGGCCGTTCTGCCCGCAGTTCGTTTATACGGTTGATGCTGGCGCCGGCCCGCTGCAAATCCTCAATCTGGCGCGTTAAGGCCCACATCGGGCTGCGCAAGACGTCCACATAATAAAAGACGACGTAGACGCTGCCGATAGAGAGCGTGCCGTCCAGAAAGTAACGGTAGCCCAGGATGTGACCGGCAATATAGGCCAGGCCAAAGACGAAGTTGGGCAGCGTCATGACAAAAACATTGGCCCGCATGGCGTGCAGCGCCCGCCGCAGTCGCTCGCCCAGCAGCGGGTAAAGGCGGTAGAGAGCATAGTCGGTGGCGCCGCTGCTGCGTATATCCTCGCTGGCGCTGAGCCGCTCTTCCAGGTAGCCAAACAGGGCGGCGTCGGTCTGGCGCACGGCCTGCCAGCGGGGGACGGTGAGGCGTCGCAGCCAGTTTAAAACAAGGATGCCGAGGAGGGAAACGGCCGTTATCGACAAACCTACCAGCCAATGCTCCCGCCACAGCAGGATAAGAACACCAATGACCAGCAGTAAATTGCCACCTAACTCTACCAGCAGTTGGGAGAAGAAGTTGGCTAACTGGTTGACATCTCCATCTACTCGCTCAATCAGTTCGCCCGGCGTGTGCTGCTTGTGAAAGCCTAAATCCAACCGCAAGACGTGGCCGGCCAGATCGGCTCGCAGCTCATTGGTGGCCGTCCAGGCCACTTGCTCGGCCACATAGGTGACGACCAGGCGCAGCCCTTCGGCGGCGATAGCCACAAAGGTAAACAGCCCGGCCACCAGCAAAAGCTGGCGCAGCGGCTCTTGCGTGGCCACGCTGTCTAAAAAGTGGCGTACCAGTTGGGGATTGGCCAGTCGCAGCACCAGTTCGGTGAGAAAGAGGCTGAGCAGCAGCCCCATACGCCGTCCCTGCGGACGTAGATATTGGACCAGCAGGTCGGTATATTGTCGCCAGGCGGGCAGTCTGTCCATCGGTCAACCGTGAGTGGTGCAAGGCACTGGCCACAGCAGTTTCACTAAACCAGGCGGGTTCTGTCCGTGGGCATGGTTCAGACCATGCATGGATCAGACCCATGTCTTTGCACCTTAATGATTAGATAATTATATAATGCCCTTGCTATCAGGTAGGGGTGATTGTACACTAAACGTACCACGTATTCCGTATTTCGTAAGATTAACTACACAATACGGAATACGCAATACGAAACCTACAATCTTACTTACCCACAAAAAGGAGTAGTTTAATGGAATACCGTCGTTTAGGAAAATCTGGTTTGAAAGTCAGCGCCCTCTCGTTTGGTTCTTGGGTCACGTTTAAAAATCAGGCTGATGTGGATCTGGCTGAGGAACTCATGGTGAAGGCGTATGATGCCGGCGTCAATTTTTTTGACAATGCCGAAGTGTATGCCCTCGGCGAATCGGAACGAATTATGGGCGACGTTTTGAAAAAAGTAGCGTGGCCGCGTGACAGCTATACCGTCTCCAGCAAGGTGATGTGGGGCTGCCGGCCGGATACGAAGCCAACTCAGCGTGGCCTGAGCCGTAAGCATGTTTATGAAGCCTGCCACCAGGCGATGGCCCGGCTTAACGTCGATTATCTGGACCTTTACTTCTGCCACCGGCCCGACCCGGAAGTGCCTATGGAAGAAGTGGTGCGCACCATGACGGAGCTGATCCAGCAGGGCAAGGTTTTCTACTGGGGGACGTCGGAGTGGTCGGCGCAGCAGTTGATGGAGGCCCACAGCGTGGCCCGCCAGTATAACCTGATTCCGCCCACCATGGAACAGCCCCAATATAATATGTTCCATCGCTACCGGTTTGAGGTGGAATACGGCCGTCTTTACGACACCATCGGTCTGGGCACTACCATCTGGTCTCCCCTGGCTTCCGGCCTGCTCACCGGCAAGTACAATCAAGGCATTCCCGATGATTCGCGTATGAATTTGGAAGGGTATGAATGGCTGCGCAAGATGATGGAAAGTGAGGAAGGTCAGAAACGGCTGCAATCGGTCAAAGACCTGGTGCCCATTGCCGAAGAGCTGGGGACCAACATGGCCCGTCTGGCGTTGGCCTGGTGTTTGAAAAACCCGAACGTCAGCACGGTCATTATGGGTGCCTCAAAAGTATCTCAGCTTGAGGACAACTTGCAGGCGCTGGACCTGGTCGAGCAGTTGACCGATGACGTGATGGAAAAGATTGAAGCAGTCCTGGACAACAAGCCGGAGCCGCTGGAATTTCAATAAATCGTGATACGTGATGCGTGAAACGTGAGGCGCTCGCGAAGCCCATCACGTTTCACGTTTCACCGCAATAATGACAAATAAACAATTACCCATTACCAAACTGACTGTAGGCAGCGTTACCCCCTCGGTCCTGGTTTGTGGCGATCCGGCGCGGGCGCGCCAGATTGCCGGCCATCTGGAGCAGGTAGAAGAGCTTGTCTATGAGCGGGAATATTATGCCTGTAAAGGGCTGTATAAGGGCACAGCGATTACTGTTTGCTCGCATGGGGTAGGCGCACCGGGAGCAGCCATTGCCTTTGAAGAGCTAATTGCGGCCGGGGCCAAACGGCTGCTGCGGGTAGGAACCTGCGGCGGCTTGCAGCCCCAGGTGCAAGATGGCCACCTGGTCATTGTGACGGCCGCCGTGCAGCAAACCGGTTATGGCCGCGAAACGGTCCCGCCTGGCTATCCGGCCGTGGCCGAGCCGGAGATGGTGCTGGCCTTGCGCCAGGCGGCCGCCGCCCTTCCTCAACCCTGGCACAGCGGCATTATTATTACTCGCGACAATTTTTACCCTGGTGTCAATGCGATTTACACGGCCGACTATCAGATAATGGCTCAGGCCAACGTGCTGGCCGTAGAAATGGAGTGTGCCGCCCTCTTTTTGGTGGGCAGTCTGCGCGGCGTGCAAACGGGGGCCATTCTGGCCGTAGACGGCAACGTGCTGGCCAAGAAGGAGAGCATGGACGCCTATGATCCCCATCGGGAGGTGGTAAAAACGGCCGTTGCTGCCGAAATAAAGATTGCCTTGACTGCCTTATACCAGCTTGAAAAAATGGCTCTTCACCAAAAACGTAAAACGTAAAACGCAAAACGTAAAACGTAACCAGAGAGACTTCACGCATCACGTTTCACGCTTCACGTCGGACCCCCTGAAATCCAAAAAATCCCGTCTATTGCATATCTCACTTACTGCTTGCTGTCAACTGGCGGTAGCCCCGGTTCCAGTAGACCAGCGGTGCTTCATCGGGGCGAGGCGTCTGGCTGGCCCGCACTTCACCGATGTAAATCGTGTGTGTGCCGGCCACATAGCGGGCATGAATGGTGCAATCGATCCAGGCCAGCGCGTCTTGTAGAATAGGCGCCCCGGTAACGGCCGTATGCCAATTCCCCTCAGCAAACCGATCCTCATCCTTAAGCCAGGCGAAGCGGTTCGACAATTCCATCTGATCATGAGCCAGAATATTGACGGCAAAAGTTGCGCCCTCCTGCTCTAGCAGGGAATAGGCTGAATGGCGGTGGTCAATGGCCACCATAATAAGCGGCGGCTCCGGCGAGACTGAGGCAAAGGCCGATACTGTCAACCCGTGTGGTTTTTCGCTGCCGGGTGACTGAATGGTGACGATAGTGACGCCTGAGGGAAAATGGCGCAGGGCGTTACGAAAATCTTCGGATGAAGTGGTCATAAATTCTAATCCTTTCACAATAAGTTTGATTGTAACTTGTAGCGCATAACGTGGCGTAGCCACAACCAAAAACTCTCACCACAGAGGGCACAGAGAACACAGAGTTTTTTCTCTTTTTCTCTGTACCCTTCGTGTTCTCTGTGGTGCAAAAATTAACCCACACCCACAAGGCACAAAGTTTGCGGAATAACGTTGTAGGGCATAGGGTGCTTGTTACGCCCTATTTCCTATGTTCAATACCTGCCGTACTACTTTAGCAATATCCGTTAAATCATGCACCTGCCTGGCCAGGGTGGCATGATTGCGGCCGACTAAAATAGTAGGAACAGGATTGAGAGTATGCTGGCGATGGTCCTTTTCTTCAATGTTGCCGTGGTCGCTGGTGATGATAAGCAGCCCCCGGTCATCGTCCCAGGCATCGAGCAGGCCACCCAGAGCAGTGTCGATCTGTTCCAGATGGGCTACTGCTGCTGCCAGGGAACCGCGATGGCCGGCCCGGTCGCTGGGCCAATGCTCAAAAAAGCTGAAATGGTATACCTGGGCCAGACGGGCAATCTGCTCTCCTGCCTGGGCTAAGGTTAGTTGGGGGATGTCGTCGACCCCCAGGTGGCTGCGCCAGCCGCCTGCCGTAAAGTCAGGACTGACGGCACGGCCGTGGCGCAGATCGTCGGCCGTCATCAGGGGGAGTCCGGCGCTGCGGGCCGCCAGGGGCACGGCCGAATAAAGACGGCGGCCGCTCTCGATTGCTTCAAAATAGCCGTTGGGGTAAGGGGTCAGCAGGGCTGCCTGGCCGCCGGCGGCTGCCACCTCATGAAAGAGCGTGCCCGCTTCGACAGCGGCCGCCACGTCGGGGTTGGGCTTGGGACCGTAATGGGTGCCGATCTGCCGGGGTATGTTGCGACCGGTTAAAATGGTGGCCTGGCCGGTTGCGCTTTGGGGACGGCCGTTTACCCCTAGACAGGCATCGGTGGCTGCCAGGCTGGCGCGGTCGGTGTGGATAGTGCCGGTTTGTTGCGTGTACCAGCCTGCCCCCAACAGCGTCGTTAAATGGGGCAGTTTAGCTGTAACAAAGGGGTTGACGGCGGCGTCTGCCCCTCCCAATCCGACCCCGTCCATAAAAAAGAGGTGAACAGTGCGGACCGGCGGACTGGTGAGTGTGGTTTGCATTTTGACTTCTTTTCTCTTACTGTAATGGTGAACGGTAAACGGTAAACGGTAAACGGTAAACGGTCACGGATAAACGGTCACGGATAACCGATAACGGATGACCGATAACGGATAACGGATAACGGCTATGAACGACTCTGAAATTTCTATCAATCGCGGGCTGACGATACCCGCTGCCGAGCTTTCTTTTCGCTTTTCGACCAGCAGCGGGCCGGGTGGTCAACACGCCAACAAGAGCGAAACGCGCGTCACCCTGCTGTTTGACGTGGCCCAATCGCCCAGCCTGACCGAAGCACAGCGAGCGCTCATCCGCCAGCGGCTTAAATCCCGTCTGGACAGGTCCGGCGTGCTGCAAATCTCGGTACAGGATTCGCGCAGCCAGCATAAAAACCGGGAAACGGCCGTGGCTCGCTTCCAATCTTTGCTGGCGGCGGCGCTGGCTCCGCGCAAAAAACGGCGCAAAACGCGCCCCAGCCGGGCCGCTAACGAAAAACGAATCCAGGCCAAAAAGCAGCGGGGCCAACGTAAACAAGACCGGGGCCGCGATTGGTCATCTTAATGATTTAACGCAGAGGAACAGAGAAGCAGAGGCTTTTTCTCTGTTCCTCTGCTTCTCTGCGTTAATCTTTTTCACAGATCACTCTTCGGTCAGGAATTCGCGGGGGGCGAATAGCTGCGGCCGGCAGGGATTGTAATCTTCGCCCAGAATAACCTGATAATCGTAGGCATAGGTGACCAATTCCTCATTTTCTACGGCCGCCATTTGAATTTGACCAATGCGTTTGTTAAAGACCCAACTGACCAGCCATTCGTAGGCTGTTTTAAAGTTGGGTCGGAAGTAGCGTAGTTCGGTTTGGGCCTGAGTAGGCGGGGTGGGGTCAGTGCTGAAGACGGGGACCAGCCCATGATAGGCCAGATTGTCGGCCGCCAGCAGGGCCATATCCGGGTTGCCGCTGGCGTTGACAATTTCTACCCAAATCGGCTGCTGCGTTCCCCGATTCAGCGCGGGCGGTCGAAAGAGGCGCAAAAACGTCTCTTCCATCATGCCGCTCCCTTCCCAAACGGGCAGATGGACCTGGTCGGCCACGCCGTTCTCCACTGAGGGGGGAACCTGCCAGGGTTGGGTTTTACCGGCTATATAAAGGTGCTGCACCCCGTTTTCGCGGATTTGGGGGGCCAATGAGGCAATACGCAGAATCCGGCCGATATCCATGTCGGTATCAACCGTGTCACGCAGGACGGTATAGAGAGCCGGTGCCTGGGGAACCAGCCCCAGATCAACGCCCTGGTTGAGCATTCCGCGCAAAAGCTGCTGCTGTCGCCGGCCGCGATCAAAGTCGCTGGTGGTCATGCGGGAACGAGCATACCAGAGGGCAAAATCTCCGTCCATCCGGTGGATACCCGGCACCAGCGTAAAGCGTTCATAGCTGTCTTCATCATGTATGTCTAGATCAGGTGAAATCAGCCGCCAATCTTCCAGTTGGCAGCTCACGGCAATATCGATACCGCCAATAGCGTCTACCACATCCTTAAAACCATCAAAATCGACCCTGGCATAATAATGGATAGGGACGCCAAAATTGTAGAGAATGGTCTGCTTGAGCAGCGCCGGACCTCCACCCGGATAATCGATCATGTCGCCGCGAGACATGGCCGTGTTGAGCCGGCTCATGGTGCCGCCGGGAATGTAGACATAGAGGTCGCGGGGCAGGGAGAGAATGGAGGCGGTCGGCTCGCTGTAGTTAATAGAAACGATGATCATCGTGTCCGAGCGGCTGGGACCGGCGTCAAGGGGGCGGTCGGTGCCAATGAGCAGAATGTTGGTTACATCG
>JAWOIM010000455.1:0-8285 GCA_046484685.1 Chloroflexota bacterium
CCCCCCGTGCATAAGTCGTAATGGCTTTTTGGGAATTCGCAGGGTTTAGTTGTATTCCATATTCCGTAATTATCTCTGGTTACGCAATACGAAATACGCAATACGCTTTATCACCCGCTCTAAAATCCTGCAGACTTTTCGTCATTCATAATTCGTAATTTTTAACGAGGTGTCCCATGAAAAAATTATTGGGGCAACGGCCGTATTTATGTGCATTGTTGGCCTTTACCCTGGCATTGGTGGGGATAAGTGTCACAGCAGAAACGGCCGCTGCCCATACCCGTGTAGAACTTGGCCCCTATGTGGTCATCGTCGGCTGGGAGATTGAACCCCCCATTGTTGGCGAACGCAATCAATTAACCGTAGAAATAGCTGAAGGTGGCACACCCATCACCGGGGCCGAGGCGGGGCTGGCCGTTGAACTTCTTTATGCAGGCCGCTCTTTCCGCAGCAATCTGACCCCTACCGCCACACCCGGCACGTATCACGTTGAAATTTTGCCCACCGTGCGCGGCCAATACAGCGTGCGCCTCTTTGGCACGCTGGGCGATCTGGAGATTGATGAAACGCTCGACCCGGAACCGGTTTTTGCCGCCGACCGGCTGCAATTTCCTGAAACACAGCCGGAACCGCGCGAACTGATGCAGCGGCTTGACGAGCTGGAAAACGACCTGCAAACGGCCCGCAGCCTGGCTCTGGCCGGGGTGGTAATAGGAGTGCTGGGGCTGATAACGGCCGTCTTTACCCTCTGGTCCCGCCGCCCTAACAGGCTGTCGGAAAAGTAACTGTAGCCGCGGTTTCCTAACCGCGCTCCCTAGAAACTATTGACATTTGACGCAGCGTTGCATGAGCTTTGTGACCTGCTAAATCGTATGAGGAGCATATCATGAAACAGATGAAAATTCGTTTACTATTAACCCTGCTGGCCGCCCTGTTCTTGGTGGCTTGCAGCCCGGCCGGGGAAACGGCCGTTGACGATCACCATGAGGACAATACCCATAATACTGAGGGCCACGGTGAGGACCATGCAGAGGGGAATGACCATGGCGACCGTATCCCCAACAATGGGGCGGTGGTCCGCATTATGGCTCCGGCCGCTGGCGACACCTTTGCCCGTGGCGATCAAGTTGTCGTTGAAATCGAAACCGAAAACTTTGTCTTGGGTGAGGACGGCAACCATTGGCATGTCTTTGTCAATGATGAATCCTGGGGCATGATTATGGGGGCCAACCAGAGCGAAGTGCTGCGCGGCCTGCCGCCGGGTGAACATGAAATTTCCGTTACCCTCTCCATCGGCACCCACGAAGATCTGGCCGATGGGGATAGTGTGACCATTACTGTGACTGAATGAAGCGGACGGACGACCGAGGACGGATGACGGATAGCGCCCTTCCGTCGTCGGACCTCCGTCCTATTTACGTAGGAGACAACACGTGCCGCGGTGTACCAACGAAGGGATGAAAATCCGTCAACCGTCATCCGTTGTCCGCGGTCATTTACATAGGAGTTCAACACATGGGTGTGGCCCATCATGACGAATGAAAATTCATCGTCTATGGTCCGTCGTCCATGGTCTATTTTCGATGGAGATTTGACTATGGCTAAAAAAACAATGAAACACAAAACGGTCAGAGCGCGGCAGCGCGGTGTGAACTGGACAGTAATTGTGGGGATTGGGGTTGTGGCGCTGCTGCTGTTGGCCGCATTACTGCTCTGGTTTCCTACCAATGGGGACGAGGCGCAGCCGCCGGCCCAGGCCGGTCTGCCCGCTTATTGTGAGCAAAACCCTGACAATTGTGTGGCTACCGGGGCTGAAGCGGCCCCGGTGACGCTGCTGGAGATCTTTGACTTCGCCTGTATTCACTGCCGCAATTTTAACCAGGATGTGCTGCCGCTGCTTAAGTCGCAGTACCAGGAGTCGGGGCAGGTTCGTTTCGTTTCCCTGCCCTTTGCTTCCAGGCCGGACACCCTGCCGGCATCCAATGCCAGCCTCTGTGCCAATGAGCAAGGAGCCTACTTTGAGTATACCGACGCCGTCTTTAGGCAGTATGGTGAGCCGGGCTATCTGTCCCAGGCACAGTTGCTGCAAACGGCCGTTTCCCTCAACCTTGACCGTGACCAGTTTGCCGCCTGTATGGACGAAGGCCGCTATAATATCCTCATATCCGACAATGTCGGTTATGCCCACAGCGTGGGCATCAGCGGCACGCCCAACTTCTTTATCAATGACATACACGTAACCGGCAATCAGCCCGAGCTGATCCGGCAGCGCATTGAGATGGCCCTGAGGAATCAGTAATCGGTAATGTCGCTGCGCGACCGCTTCGCGTACGGTAATCCGTAATCGGTGAACAGGGGGTTGTTACCTGGCAACCTGTGAAGAAGGTATCTATGAATTGGCTTCCCGACTGGCAGTTACGCCTTATCCAGCTTTTGGCCGTTCCCGGCTTGATAGTTGCTTATTACCTGCTGCTGTTTCATGAAGGACAGCTTGTGATTGTGTGCAGCGGCGGCTGGGATGATTGCGGCGCGGTCAGCGGACCGGACGCGCCTTACTCTTCTGTTGGCCCCATACCGGTGGCTCTGATCGGCATGGCGGGCTACGGCCTTATTTTTATGCTGGTCTGGCTGCGCGACTGGCTGCCGCTGCTCGACGACACCTTGCCCGAAATCATGGTCAGCATCACCGGCCTGGCCCTGCTCTTTTCCCTTTGGCTGACTGGATTAGAGTTATTTGTCATCCACGCTTTTTGCCGTTATTGTGTGGTATCGGCCGTTATCATTCTCGTCATGTTCGTCCTGGCCTTAAGTTACTTGCGTGGCGTGATGCGTGAAACGTAAAATTTGAAACGTAAAACGTGAAACGTGAAACGTGATGCGTGAAACATAAGTAGTCGTGCACTACGCACTACGCATTACGCACTACGCCTCAAAAATAAACTGTGAAAATCTATAAAAACCTATATCCTGCCACCAAATATTTACTGCCGCTAACGGCCGTTATCGTCGTCATCTTCTTCTTTACCCTGCAAACGGCCGCGGCCCATGCGGTCCCCATCTCTTCCTCTCCGCTGCCCAATCACATTCTTGATGAAGGGCCGGCAGATCTGTCCATCTACTTCAATGAGCCGGTTGTGCCTGAGTTTAGCCGCATTCGCCTGTTAACCCAGGCCGGGCAGCCGCTTGACGTTGGCCCCACTCAACCTCTTGGTGATGATAATCGCAGCCTGGGCATTAGTCTGCCGCCTTTATCTGAAGGAGCTTACCTGGTGAGTTGGCAGGCGTTATCGGCCGTTGATGGCCACACCACCAGCGGAACCTTCTCCTTTGGGGTGGGAGATGTAGCGCTGGCAATCATCGAAGCAGACCCGGTTATAGGCGATATCCCTCGTCTCAGCCCTACTGCCCATTTGCTGATGTTGGTAGGGCTGGCTTTGCTTATTCACTTCTTCAGTTCACGTCTGTCACTGAGGAACCCTCTTTTTACAAGGATGGCAGCGAGACTGGAAAAAGCAGGCTTCAACCAGGCTACCATTCAGATTGGTCTACGCCTTACTTATCTTGCCTTAGGATTACTGATTGCAGCGCTAATACTAACAGTTTACGATCAAGTTATTGCCTACCATTTATGGAGGGTGATTGGCTTAGCGAATATTTCCCCCCTTAGTGCTACAGCTCGCTGGCTGACGCTGACCGGCCTGGCGCTGCTCATTGGCTTCTTTAGCTTTCGCCTGCTGGTGTGGCGACCCCTCTTCAGTGGGGTAGAGATAGAGCCGGACGAGGCGGCCCTGGATCAGGCCACCGCCCAGACCGGCCTGCGTTTTGTTTATCTGGGGCTGGGGCTGCTCCTGCTGGCTCTGGGGCTGACGCTCTTTGATCAGGCGGTCAACTTTCGCTTATGGGAAGGGGGCAACTGGCGACCCTGGCTGGCTACCCAGTTTGGTCAGATGTGGCTGCTGCGGCTGCTCCTGCTGCTGCCTTTTGGCGGGCTGGTGGCTACCCTTGCTCCCCGGCCAACGGCGCGGCGCGGCTGGTTCTGGGGCGTAGGGCTGGCGTTGAGCGTGACCCTGGCCGGCACCAGCTCCTTGATTAGCCACAGCGCCGCTTTGTCCAGCAACACCTGGCAGGCCATCGGTGTAGACATGACTCATACGATAGCGGCCGGGGTTTGGGCCGGCGGGCTGCTCTTTTTGGGCCTGGCCCTGTTCCAGGCCCGCCACCTGGAGCCGGAGCTGAAAACCTGGCTGAACCTGAGCCTGATTTTAAACTTTTCGGCCGTGGCGGCGCTGAGCATCGGGCTGCTTATCTTTAGTGGTGCTTACCTGGCCGGGCAGCACGTGGGCAACTGGACGGCGCTGGTGGGCACGGCCTACGGGCTGGTACTGCTGGGCAAATTGGCCATAGCGCTGCTTGCCTTCATCCTGGCCGGTGTCAATTTGCTGATTATTAAACCCCGCCTTAATGCCCCTTACGACGCCCCTGAGTCGCCCCAGGCAGCCCGGACACGGCGCCGTTTTCGGACGGTGGTGATGGTGGAAATGGGTTTGGCTTTTGTCATCCTGGCAGCAGCCGGATTGCTCAGTGACTTGCAGCGGGGTGCCGATGCACCTCTGCTGGCCGATGCCCCCGGCCAGATGACGACCAGTACCCCGGCCGATGATCTGACCGTGACGCTGACGGTGGAACCGGCCCTGGTGGGCCAGAATCAGTTTGAGGTGTATGTTACTGACGATCAGGGCAATCCGGTGACGGAGGCGGAGTCCGTCTTGTTCCGCTTTACCTTTCTGGGACAGTCATTGGGGTCAGAGGAGGCCACGGCCGAATCGTTGGGCAGCGGCCGTTACGTCCTTGAAGGCAGCTATATCAGTCTGATCGGTTCCTGGCAGGTGGAGGTGTCGGTGCGTCGTCCGGGGCAGTTTGATGCCTTTGCCCCTTACCGGTTAGAAGCGGGGCTGGGAGGGGAGATACGGCCGTTAGCACAGCGTCCTCGTCTCATGGAATCGGTGGCCCACTGGATGACTTTGGCGGCCGGTGGCGGCACCGGTCTGCTGCTGATGCTGGTGGCCCTCATCTGGGCTGCGGCCTCGGCGCGGGCTGCCCAAACCAGTTGGCAGTTAGCCGCCATGCTGCTTTTGGCCGTCTTGGCCTTTGGGATGGGGGCCAACCAGATGGTCAACTTTGTGACCAATGAATATACGCCGGCCACTTTTCTCAACAATCCCATCTTGCCTGATGTCGAATCGGTGGCTGTGGGCCAATTCTACTACCAGCAGCATTGCGCCGCCTGTCATGGGGAAGAAGGACGGGGAGACGGACCGGCCGGGCTGGCCCTAAGCCCGCGGCCGGCCGACTTTGGCGACGGCCATTTGACCATCCACCCCGATGGCGACCTCTACTATTGGATTCGCAATGGTATTGAGGGAACGGCCATGCCTGGCTTTGGCCAACAGCTCAGCAGCGAAGATACCTGGCATCTGGTCAATTACCTGCGCCGCCTCAGCGTTGAGGCCCAGGCCGCCTACTCATCTGAAACAGAGCCATGATACCTCTGGGCCATATTTCTTATTCCTTATTTCTTGACAATTGTTTATAAATTGACTATACAAGTGTGCTGGCAGACTCACCCAAGCGAGTCTGCTTTTGTTGTCACACTTGCATTCACCAAAAGGAAGGAGATTTTAATGCAACTATTTAGTAAAATCCGTATTGTCTTGTTAACCTTATTATTAACCCTTTTTATGGTAGCCTGTGGGTCTGCTGAAGAACCGGCACCAGAGCCGCCACCCGCTGTCGCGCCGGCCGAAGTAAGCGAACCGGAAGCAGCCGAAGAATCGACGGATACGCCCGAGGAGCCAACAGCCACGGTTGAACCAACAGCGGAACCAACACCAGAACCCACCGCTACGTCAGAACCCACCGCTACAGCCGAGCCCACACCGGAACCGGCAGCCGACCTATCCGGGCTGGCGGCCGATTTTGTGCCTTATGAATCCGCCTTTGCCGGTCTTACGCTGGCCCATCCGGCTGATTGGGTGTTTGAAGACTTTTTCTTCACCATTTTTGCCTCTGATGCCGAGCTGCTAGAGGCGGCTATGGAAGATGATGACTTGCCGGATGATTTGGATGGAAGAGTGTTTGGGCTTTTACTATCTCTTTCGGCCGAAGAGGCGGATGTTTCCTCAGCAGAGGAAATGCTGGACCAGGCCCTGGAAGAATTTGAGATGACCGAAGGGGAAGGGGAAATCATAGAAGGACCGGTTGAAATGGACTTTAACGGTCAGCCCGGCATGTACCTGGTTGTGGCCGCTGAAGAAGATGGCGTTGAGGTAGCCATTCTTTATCTGACCATTTTCAATGAGGAGCTGGAGCGAACGGCCGTTATGATAGGGTTTACCTCTCCGGCAGGCATGGATGAATTTTTGCCTGTGCTGTTGGCCATGGCCGACACCATCGAAATGGTTGAGCCGGACATGGAAAGTTTGTTTGACTTCGACTTCGATCTGGATGGCGAGGATATGGACGGCTTTGAGATGGATGTGGCCTTAGCCGCACCCGGTCACCGGCTTATTCTGGAAGAGACGGTCGCTGAGGGTGACGAACACCATTACTATTTTATCGCCACCGATAGAGGCCGCTTAACGGCCGTTGTGACCCCCCTCGGCGATCTGGATGTGGTGCTGGAAATCTACGACGAAAATGATGAACTGCTGCTGGAGGTAGACGAGGATTTTGGTGAAGAGACCATCAGCTTTAGCAGCACGGATGAAGAGCCGGCCTTCTATACGCTGGTGGTGCGCGGCTATGCTGATCAGGGAGGCGATTACCTGATTGACCTGGAAGCCAACGAGGGTATCATCCTCTATCTGGTAGATGGGGATGAGGTCTTTGGTTTGTTGGGTGATGATTCCTGGCTGGAGTATGCGGTAGTCCTGGATGAGGGGGAAACCATAACGGTTGTTGTCTCACCTGAAGCCGGGTTCGACGTCATGGTAGATATCTATGATGTGGATGATGTCCTGCTGGAAAACGTGGATTCAGGTTTCTCCGGCGAACCGGAAACGCTGAGCTTTACGGCGCCGGCCGACGGGGTTTATTTCCTGGTTGTCCAGGGGTTCATTGGCGATGTGGGCCAATACCTCTTGTCCATCACGCTTGAGGAGTAGGAACGGCTGCTTTTGTGCTTGTCCGCTATAGGATGGCACAAGTACCCCTTCTATATTTAGCTATATGACAAAGGCGCAAAGGAGGTCCTCCTTTGCGCCTTTGCCTTTAACTTACAAAGAACGGATTTTTGCTGAGGGCACCTGCCGCCAGAACACAGCCAGCGTCAGCAGGATGAGTAGACCAAGCCCCAACCAGAGGCTGCTCAGGCCGCTGTTGGTGATAGAGATATTGGCCAGAGAAACGGCCGTTGGGCTGTTGCCAGGTACAATATTATCTAAACCGGCATCTTCATATATAAATGCTTGGGTGAATGATGGGCCAGGTGTTATAGTGTTTCCAGATTCATCGGGCCAATAGTATGCTGGGCTACCGGGGTTCGCACCACTTAAAACCAACAATGAGATAGTATTGCCAGGTGTATAGTCAATCAGAGCAGAGAATGGAATGCTGACCTCTAGGTCGGCAGCACGTACACTAGCACCCGGTTCTGAATTTGGCCCAACCCAATTGACACCCCTCCCATCAAACCAGGAACGTGTACCAGCAGCATTTGTGCGCCAGAGGAATTCATAGCCACCACTGCCACCGGCAATCTGAAAATTACCTGGAATGACACCTGTTTGCTGTCCCCCAATGGCTGTGTCAATGTAGATATCTACTGCTGCTGATCCGGCTCCTGTAACACCAACGTATAGGTTATCTTCATCCCAGGTCACATACAGATCGCGACCGGACGTACCACCACTATTTCCCATATTCTCATCTGCATCCCAATCGCTGGCATTAATTGTAATAGAGCCATCTATTGTTGGGGTATTCCATGTCGTTGCTTCTACAGATGAGGCCAAGCTGATCCAGGCAACCATAAGTAACAAAGCAGGTAAAAAACGTATAATTTTCATTAGATCCTCCATGTTCTATTTTTCAATAAAATAGACATACATATAAAAGCTTAACAATACTTCTGTTATGGGCGGCTTGGTTAGGGATAGTTCTTACAGGGCTTTTCAGTAGTCGGCAATTGTGCCTTATGGTAGCCGAGGTATCCTTACCTCGCCGGTTAGGAGCGCGGTTAGGAAACCGCAGCTACAGTGACAACTGAAAAATCGTGTAGTTTTTAT
>JAWOIM010000598.1:0-7002 GCA_046484685.1 Chloroflexota bacterium
CAGCAGCCGGTTGGCCAAATTGCGAGAGAGGGCCTCACCGCCGCAAAGCATCGTCAGGCCGGGACGTCCGGGCCAGCCTCCTTCCAGCAGTAAGTGCCAGGTAACGGGCGTGGCCTGCATCACCGTGACCTTATGCCGGTCCAGCGTTGGGGCCAGCCGGCCGGCGTCCCCGGCCAGATCGGCATCCCCTAAAATAATACAAGCGCCTACCGTCAGCGGCAGAAACAGCTCCAAAATAGAGATGTCAAAGGAAATGGTGGTCAGGGCCAGCAGCACATCCTCCCGATTTAGGCCCGGCTGTTGGCGCATGGCGTCAAGAAAGTTGGCCAGCGCACCGTGACTGACTTGCACCCCTTTGGGCCGGCCGGTGGAGCCGGAGGTGTAAATAACGTAGGCCAGGGCGTCTGGCGCGGGGGATACGGCCGCTTCTGTCGTTGGCTGCCGCTCAATATCAGGCCAATCGGTATCCAGGCAAACAATGTGGCCCTCAAACTCCTGAGCCAGCGGCAGCAAATGGGACTGGGTTAAGAGAACGGCCGGTTGGGCATCGGCCAGCATAAAGGCCAGCCGCTCGGCCGGATAGGTGGGGTCCAGCGGCAGGTAGGCCCCACCCGCTTTGAGTATCCCCAGCAGGCCAACCAGCATATCGGGGGTGCGCTCGGTGAGAATGGCGGCGAAACGGCCGTTTTGCACCCCCAAGGAGTGCAAATGATGGGCCAACTGATTGGCTCGTGCCGCCAGTTGGCCATAGGTAAGCCCGGCGGCATTGGGCCCGGCCATTTTCAAAGCGGTGGCCTGGGGCTGTACACGTGCCTGGCTTAAAAACTGCTTTAGAAAGAGGGAGTCAGGTGAAAAAGCAAGCATGCTAGTTTAAATTTATCTGGCTCTTTGGGAATTCGCGGGGGTTAGTCGTATTGCGTATTGCGTATTCCGTAATTCTCTTTGGTTACGGAATACGCAATAACGCTTTGTCAACCGCCTAAAATCCTGAAGACCCATTTAACTCTGTCCTATAGTATGGGCTACGACTACACCCAATTATAATGCAGCCACCAGCATGGCTCAATAGCCTCATAGCTTCATAGAGTATAGCAAAGAATCGTGGGGCACAGACCTGACAGGTTGGCAAGCTTCGCTTGCACCAAACCTGTCAGGTCTCCCACAAAACGCTGCCATACTCAGCTTCATATGTCCCATTGCCAACAGCGGGCGAATGTGTGAGAATAGCCACAAGTGAGGCGATTGAAATTCACAGCTACCCAACAAAGGATCTTCACAGAATGAATTGCCCAACCAGACATAGTGTCTGCGCCCTGTATAATCGACTACTACACTCCCTTATCTTTACAGCCCTGGCGCTGGGGCTGTTGGCCGGCTGTGGGCTGGCGGGCACACCCCCAGAAGAGCCGGTTCAGGTTATCGCCCCCACCCCGACGCCGGTCACCGAACAGACATTGGAAATGATCTATTGGCAGTCGCCCGGCACACTCAACCCCCATTTGAGCGGGGCGCTGCGCGATCAGCACGCCGGGCGCCTGGTATTCGAGCCGTTGGTCAGTTTTGATGCAGAAGACCAGGCCGTTCCTATTCTGGCGGCGTCTGTGCCCACCCTGGAAAACGGCGATCTGGATACGGCTGGGCAGTTTGTTATCTGGCGGCTGCGGCCCGACGTAGTTTGGGCCGATGGGGAACCATTTACAGCCGAGGATGTACGCTTTACCTTTGACTATGTGACCAATGAAACGGCCGAACGCCAACCCAACTCAGCCGCTATCTACGGCAATGTCGCGGCCGTTGAAGTCATGGACAGCCACACCGTCAAAGTCACCTTTGCCCAACCCAATCCCGACGCCTGGCAAATCCCTTTTGCCGGTCCACATGGGGTCATTTTACCCCGGCACGTTTACAGCCAACCTGACGGCAGTATTGTGGCCAATGCCTATCAGCCCGCAGCAGCAATCAACCGGCTGCCCTTTGGCACCGGCCCTTTCCAGGCGGTTACGTTTGAACCACAAGAGACGCTGTTCTTAGGCAACGAGATTATTCAGACGGTTCGTATTGTATTCGAGGCCAACCCCCATTTTCGTGAGGCAGGCAAACCCTATATTGATCGCATTATTCTCCACGGCGGCAGCACCATTGAAGAAGCCGCCCGCCAGGTATTAGAATGGGGCGAAGCCCACTATGCCTGGAACCTGCTCATGGAGGCGGAAACGCTGACCGGCTATGAAGCGGCCGGCATGGGCTACGTAGCGGCCAATTTTGGGACGCGGGTAGAGCGTTTGCAATTAAATCGGTCAGATTGGCGCGTTCTATTTGAAGGGGAACGCTCACATAAAGAGTCGGCTAACCCCTATTTCAGCGATCCGCTGGTGCGGCAGGCCATTTCGCTGGCGATTGATCGGGAAGCAATTGCCGCTCTCTATGGTCCAAACGGAACGGCGACCAGCAATATTTTGGTGGCCCCAGAGCGCTATGTTTCGCCCCACACATATTATGACTATAATCCCCGGCGAGCCAGGCAGCTTCTGGATGAAGCGGGCTGGCTGGTCGAAAGCGGCACCGATATTCGGGAAAAAGAGGGACAGCCGCTGCAAATTGTCTCCCAAACGGCCAATGAACCGCTGCGGGCGGCCGGTCAGCAAATCATCCAGCGCAACCTGCGTGAAGTGGGTATCGAAATGGAGATTAAGCTGATTGACCCCTCTAACTTTGGCAATTCGGGGGCAGTGGAGCATTTGTGGCACTTTTATGCCGACATGCAGCAGTTGTTTACCGGAGGCAACAGCCCGGATCCGGCCGGCTATATGCAGCGCTGGCGCAGCGTGGCTATCCCCCAGCAGAGCAATAACTGGACCGGTTGGAATGTGGAACGGTGGCAAAGCGAGTCATATGATCAGCTTTTTGCCCAGATGCAGGGGGAGACGGATGCCGCTGTGCGTCAGCAGCAGTTGATTGCCCTGAATGATATACTTATTAATGACGTTGTCACCATTCCCCTGGTGCATATTGCCCAACCGGCCGGCATCAGCAATCAATTGACCGGTGTGGCTCTCACACCGTGGGATTCAGACCATTGGAACATCAAAGATTGGAGACTGGCACCATGACAGCCAACGAAGAACAGCCAAAAATGAATCGGGTCGTGGCCTGGATGTCCCGCTCTTTACCGGGTGCCCGCTGGTTTAACAGCCTGCGCATTGGACCGAAGCTGTCGCTAGGTCTGGCGGCCCTGGTGGGCATGATGCTGCTTATCATGGGGGTTACGCTGGTAGCCAGCTTTGACGCTATTCGCAGAATTGGGCAGACGAATGCTTCACGGGTGCCGATTGTAACGGCCGTTTCTCAAGCCCAGGTTAATTTGTTGCAAATGCAGGCCAATATCCATGGCTATCTGGCCCTGGGTCGCCCCGAATTCCGCACCGACTATAATGAAGCCCGCTTTCGGTTTGAAGAATTTTTGGGACAATTGGAAAGAGAGTCAGCCCAAATGGAGCCGATCAACCAGAATCGGCTGCAAGAACTGACACAAGCCTATGAAACCTGGCAAACACAGCCGGAAGATTTGTTCGACCTGCACGACAACCGGCTGGCACGGGAACCGGCTTACAGAGAGTTGGCCATTGATGGCGTTTTACACGGCGGCCAGGTGCTGGTGCAAACTAAACAGCTCATTGATCTGCAAGCGGAACAAGAACTGACTCAGGAAAACGTAGACCTATTAAAAGACATGGCCCGTTTCCAGGGGTCTTTTGCGGCCATGTTCTCCGGCCTGCGCAATTATGTTAATACTCAGGACCGCCGTTTTAAGCAAGAGTATGATGCCAACCGGCTGCTGAACGACAATGATTGGGAGCAGTTGGTGCGGCGCAGCGTTTGGCTGGATGAACAGCAAATCCCCATTTTTAATACAATTCGTTCCAACCGGACTCAATTTTTACAGTTAACCGAGCAGCAGGTCATCCCCGTGCTAGAAATAGACGGCGGTGAAGGGGCGCGCCTCGACCTGGCTCGTTTCCGGGGTGAACTAGAGCCACAAACCGACCTCATGCTGGCGCTGTTGACAACAATTCGTGACGATGAATATGCGCTGATGGTCTCAGATTTGCAAGCGGGCAGCGCCGGCTTGCAGCGTGCCCAACTGCAAATTGTGGTGGTAGCCCTGGCCGCTATCCTGTTTAGTGCCGGCCTGGTTCCTATTCTACACGCCAATATTGCCGGCTCCATTACGCGACTGACCCGTACCGCTCAGCGCATTCGCGACGGCAGCCTGGAAGAGCAAGCCGCCGTCAGCTCCAGCGATGAGATCGGTATTCTGGCCCAAACCTTTAACCAGATGACCGGCCGTCTACGGGACACGCTGCGCCAGGTTCGCAAAGAGAAAAAGCGGGCCGATGATCTGCTGCATGTGGTTATTCCCATCGGTATTCAGCTTTCTTTTGAAGAGGATTTCAACCGGCTGTTGGAAAACATCTTGCTGGAAGCCAAAACATTTTGTAATGCGGACGCCGGCAGTCTCTACTTACGTACCGATGATGACCGGTTACAATTTGTTATTGTGCGCAACGATTCGCAGAATTTGGCGCTGGGTGGTACAACCGGCAATGAGATTCCGTATGATTCCTTGCCGCTTTATGATGCAGACGGCAATCCTAACGATGAGCATGTAACGGTGCGGGTAACGCTGAGCGGTGAATCTATCAATTTAGCAGACGTTTATGACCCGGATTCCCACTCGTTTACCGGCCCGCAACTGTTTGATTCGGAAATTGGGTACCGTGTCGTGTCGATGCTGACTATTCCTTTGCAGGGCAGTGATGGTGAAGTAAAAGGAGTCCTACAACTGTTAAATGCCAAAGAGCCGGCCAGCGATCAGGTTGTCCCCTTTGACCCCAATTTGCAGCAGATGATGGAATCCTTTTCGTCGCTGGCCACGGCCGCTTTGGAAGCCTACATTCGGGAGCAGTCGCTGCGGCAAGAAATTCAACTGCTGCGGATCGAGATCGACGAGGCGAAACTGCAGCAGCAGGTTCGAGAAACAGTAGAAACCGACTTCTTTCAGGAACTGCAATCAAAGGCGCGTGATATACGGCAGCGCCGGCGGGAGCGCAGTCAGGGGGAACGGTAAGTGTTAAACGGTGAACGGTAAACGGATAACCGTACGCGAAGCGGTCGCGCAGCGACATTACGGATTACTGGTTACCGCTTACGGATAACAGGAAGGTCATATGTCCCAAATTATTTCTATTCATTCGTTTCGGGGGGGGACCGGCAAATCAAATACGACGGCTAACCTGGCGGCGCTGCTGGCGGCCAGAGGACTGCGCGTAGGTGTGGTGGATACCGACTTGAATTCGCCGGGGATTCATATCCCCTTTAACTTGAACCTGGAAGGGGCGGATATTGGTTTTTTACTCAATGATTTTTTGTGGGGCAATTGTGACATTGTAGAGGCGGTTTATGATGTGACGGGAATGTTGACCACGGCCACTTCGGCCAACTCAGTACAAGCCGTTTCTGGGCAAATTCTCCTGGTACCGGCCAGCATCCAGCCGGGTGACATTACCCGCCTGCTGCGTGACGGCTATGATGTGGGACTGCTCAACGATGGGTTTGACGACCTGCTGGAAGGGTTAGACCTGGATGTACTGCTGGTTGATACCCATCCCGGCCTCAGCAACGAGACACTGCTCTCGATTGCCATTAGCGACCTGCTGTTGATTACGATGCGCCCCGACCACCAGGATTACCAGGGAACGGCCGTTACCGTCGAAGTGGCCCGCAAACTCAACGTGCCCAATATGCAGCTCATTATCAACAAAATGCCCCAGGTTTATGACTTTGCCGATGTACGCCGGCGCGTGGAAAAATTGTATAACTGTCCGGTCGCCGCCATTCTGCCCCACTCCGACGAAATGATGACCCTGGCCAGCCAGGGGGTCTTCGTTCTACACTATCCCCATCATGCCATTACCAAAGAACTAAGCCACATAGTAGATTCGCAGATTCTCCGTTTAAGTTAACAAATTATGTTCAGCCCCCCTGCTTCCAAAACAATCGCCAGCCTTTCTTTTCGGCGCGGCGTGGGCAAATCAACGGTGACGGCCAATACGGCCGTTTTGCTGGCGGCAGCCGGCTATCGGGTGGGTGTAGCGGATGTCAATTTTGCCGCACCCAGCCTGCACATTTTATTTGGCCTGGGCAAAATAGAGCCTGCCGCTTCGTTTAATGATTTTATCTGGGGCAATTGTGACATGGCCGCCTGCACCCTTGACATCACCGACCATTTAGATCTCCAGGCAGGCCGGCTGTTTCTGACTGCAGCCAGCATCCAGCCGCAGCAGATGAGCCGCATTCTGCGTGGTGGCTATTATGTCAACCTGTTGGGTAACGGCTGTGAGGAGATGGTCCACACGTTTGACCTGGACTACCTGTTGGTTGACACGCAGGCCGGCCTGGGGGAAGAAACGCAGCTTATTATGGCCCTGGCAGACAGCATCCTTATTGTCATGCGCCCGGACCGGCAAGATGTTCAGGGAACGGGACTTTTAGTTGAAGTGGCCCGGCAATTGGAAACAGCTTACATTATGCTGCTGATCAATCAGGTACCGAGGCAGCAAAATGGGAGTGTGATACAGCAAGAATTTGCTCAAGTTTATGCCTGTGACGATACGGCCGTCCTGCCCCATTCACAAGATATGCTGAAGCTGGCGAGTAAAGGCATCTTTGCCCTACACTACCCGGACCATCCCCTCACAGCCCATCTAAATGAAATCACTCGCCGCTTAACAACCGGGGATTTTCAAGATTTTAATGCTTTAAACGAGTAAACAGCCATCAAATAATAAACGCTGGAGAGCAACAATGAGTAAAATTATCTCAATTCATTCATACCGGGGTGGAACCGGCAAATCCAACACAACGGCCAACATCGCCGCCACGCTGGCAACCGACGGACTGCGTGTCGGTATCGACGACACCAACACGCAGTCCGTCGGTTGC
>JAWOIM010000603.1:0-6014 GCA_046484685.1 Chloroflexota bacterium
AACGGCCGACGGCACAGCCGACAGCAGCGATTACGTCCCCGTCAGCGGCACTCTCATTTTCCCGGCCGATGTCCTGACCCAAACCATAGCCGTTGAGACCATTGACAATAACAGCCAGGACGGCAGCCGCAACTTCACCGTCCATCTTTCTAACCCAACCAATGCCGACCTGGGCGTATGGGCCATTGCTACCGTCACGATACAAGACGACGAAGCACCCAATCCCAGTAAAATGGTCGTCATAGATGATTTCGAGAGCGGTCTGCCCGACGGGGAGGATGCTTTCGGCAACGGAATTGGCTTTGTCATCTGGGGCGACACCTGGAACGGCACCACGGTGGCCATCACCACCACCAGTACGGCCGCGGCCGGCATTGACCCCGTGCCCGGCAAGGCGGATACTAACCAGGTTCTTGATCTGGAATCGCAGGTCGTCGGCTGGGGTGGTTTTACCCACGCCTTTGCCAATGAAGATTTTGACACCTGGGTCAGCCAGGATTGGAGCAGTTACGAAGGCATCGCCTTCTGGTATCACGGTACAGGCACGGGCACGACCATCTTCGTGGACATACTCGAAAATCGCAACCCCGGCTCCACCACCGACGACGCCGAACGCTGGAGCTACGAATGGGTAGACAACGCAGCCGGCTGGCAGTTCATCGCCATCCCCTTTAGCGACCTCACCCGCAAAGAGATCGGCAACGGCGCGCCCAACGACGGCTGGACGGGTGAAGAGGTGCATGGCTGGGGACTGGGCACAGTCAGCACGAGCGGCGCTACCGAGAACCGGTATGTGGATGACTTTGGCCTGCTGGTGCGCGTCACCGTCATTGATGATTTTGAAGACGGCCTGCCCAGTGGGGAAGACAGCCACGGCAACGGCATCGGCTTTGTCACCTGGGGTGACACCTGGAACGGCACGACGGTGGCCATTACCACCACCGGCACCATCTCCGCCGGACTGCCGGCCGTACCCGGTAAAGCAGACACCAATCAGGTGATCGACCTGGAATCGCAGGTCGTGGGCTGGGGTGGTTTTACCCACGCTTTTGCCAATGAGGACTTCGATACCTGGGTCAGCCAGGATTGGAGTACCTACGAAGGCGTTTGCTTCTGGTATTACGGCACGGGTACGGGCACAACCGTCTTCATCGACATTCTTGAGAACCGTAATCCCGGCTCCACTACAGATGATGCCGAGCGCTGGAGCCACGAATGGAGCGATGACACGACCGGCTGGCAGTTGATCGAGATTCCCTTCAGCGATCTTATCCGCAAGGAGATCGGCAACGGTGCGCCCAACGACGGCTGGACGGGTGAAGCGGTTCACGGCTGGGCGCTGGGCACAGTTAGCACCGGTGGCAACGTTGAAAACCGGTATGTGGATGACTTCGCCATCTACGGCAACGTGGGCGGCGAGCAGGAACTGCGACTGGCCTTTGCCGCGCCGAGTTTTAGCGTGGTGGAGGGAGAAACGGCCGAACTCATCGTTACCCTTAACATGACCGTCAACCACCCGATCAGCGTGACTTACGCCACGGCCGAAAGTAACGCCCGCCCCTACCAGTACACCCCCACCAGCGGCACGCTTATCTTCCCCGCCGGGACGTTGACCCAAACGATCAGCATCCCCACCTACCATGACGGCAAGCACACTCGCGACGTCCGGCTGGCGGTCAACCTGTATGAGGAAGACGCCCCGCTTGGCTTCCAACGCCGTGCTATCCTGACCATCGTGGACATTGACCCGACCGATCCCCGTCTGGTGGATGATTTCCAGGAAGCCCATCCCTTTATCTACCAGGATGGCACGGTAGATTTGTCTATCACCACCCTGATGGCTGGCGATCCGCTGGCCGTGCCCGGCCAAATGGCCTATGAAGATGTGCTGACCGTCGAATATGACGGCGCCACCGCCTTTGGCCGCGTCTTCGCGCAGGGGCAGGATTGGAGCGACTACGAAGGATTGAGTTTCTGGTTTTATGGCCAGAACAGTGGTGAAACCTTTACCTTCCAACTGCGGGACAATATGGCGGCGACCACGGCCGACGTTGAGCCCGACGACTGGGTACTGGTCTGGAGCGACGAGTTTGACGGCCCAGCCGGAACGCCGCCCAATGCCAACGTCTGGAAGTACGAAGTCGGCGACGGCGCGTTAAATAACATCGTTGGCTGGGGCAACAGCGAGTTCCAATACTACACCGACAGCACCGACAACAGCTTTATGGATGGCGACGGCAATCTGGTCATTCGCCTGCAAGATACCGGCCCCGACACCGATCTGGTCTGCTGGTACGGACCCTGCGAATATACCTCGGCCCGCCTGCTCACCCAGGACCGGCTGGACTTTGAATACGGCCGTATCGAAGCTCGCGTCAAAGTGCCCGGCGGCCCGGCCGGCCTCTGGCCCGCCTTCTGGATGCTCGGTACCAACATCCCCGAAGTCGGCTGGCCACAGTCGGGTGAAATTGACATCATGGAGTACGTCAGCCGCCTGCCCAACGAAATCTTCGGCACGATTCACGGCCCCGGCTATGCCGGCGGTGCGTCATTCGGCAACATCTACAACTTTGGCGAACCTGTAGCCAATGAGTATCATACCTACACCGTGGAATGGATGCCCGATCTGATTATCTGGTATGTAGATGACATTCAATACCACCAGGCCGTTCCCGCCGATGTGGATCCCAACGAGTGGGTCTTCAACCATCCCTTCTTCATGCTGCTGAACAGCGCCATCGGCGGCAACTTCGGCGGCGCCATTGATGATGGCATGACCTTCCCGCAGGATACGCTAGTGGATTACGTGCGCGTCTATCAGGCGGCCGACACGGCCGAACGGTTTGAGGCCAGCTTTGTAGACGACTTTACCGGTTGGCAAAAAATCACGCTGCCCTTTGACGCATTCACCCGCAGCGTTGACCAACCGGTCGGCGCACCTAACGACGGCCTAACCCTGATCGAGGTCTGGGGCTATGATTTCATCTTGCCCGCCAACGGTGACGGCCTCTTCCACCTGGATCGGGTTTACCTGGAAACATCCCATACCTATTACCTGCCGATAATTTTCCGGCAGTAATCAACCCAGACCAGACAGGTTGGTAATCTAATTGCTAACCTGTCTGGTCTGATAAACATGAATTCTTATGAAAACCTCTTTACGACCGTGGTTCTGTTTTTGGCTGGTTTCGCTTCTATTCTTAGCTGCCTGCCGCCAATCCGGACCAGTAACTAACGACCTAACTGACGCAGACAGCGCGACGCCCGTTTCGGCCATCGACGCCCCACCGGCCTACCTCGACCCCTCCTTACCAGTGGCGGCGCGGGTAGACGACCTGCTGGCGCGCATGACGCTGGCCGAAAAGATTGGCCAGATAACCCTGGTCGAAAACGGCAGCATCTTGCCCGCCGACATTACGACTAAAGCGATCGGCGCTGTTCTCAGCGGCGGCGGTGGCTCCCCCCGCATCAACCAGCCGGCCGAGTGGCTGAAGATGGTCAACGGCTATCAGGAATATGCTATGGAAACACGGCTGGCCATTCCGCTGCTTTATGGCGTAGACGCCGTCCATGGCCACAACAACGTCTTTGGTGCGGTTCTCTTTCCCCACAATATTGGCCTGGGGGCTGCGGGCAATGTTGAACTAATGGCGGAGATTGGGCGCGTCACGGCCGTGGAAACGGCCGCTACCGGCATCTTCTGGAATTACGCCCCCGCCGTCAGCGTACCGCAGGACATTCGCTGGGGTCGCACCTACGAAGGCTACAGCGAAAACACCGAGTTGGTAACGCTGCTCAGCCAGGCTTACCTGGTAGGCTTGCAGGGGGATGATTTGACGGCAGTGGACACCATTATCGCCACCCCCAAGCATTTTGTCGCCGATGGCGGCACCGGCTGGGGCACGTCGCGCACCGACAACTTCCGCATTGACCAGGGCGATGCCCAGATAGACGAAGCGACGCTGCGTGCTGTCCACCTGCCGCCCTACATGGCCGTCATTGAGGCCGGGGCACGCAGTATTATGGTCTCCTATTCCAGTTGGAATGGTGTCAAGATGCACGAACACGATTATCTGATCAACGACGTCCTCAAGGGGGAATTGGGCTTTACCGGCTTCGTTGTTTCTGATTGGGGCGCAATTGACCAGATTGACTCCAACTATTACAACGCAGTCGTAGCCGCCATCAACGCCGGCATTGACATGAACATGGTACCCAGCAGATATGGCCAGTTTATTGACGCGCTGACAACGGCCGTAAATAACGGCGATGTCCCTTTAGAGCGCATTGACGATGCCGTGCGCCGCATTCTCACGGTAAAATTTGAATTGGGCTTGTTTGAACGGCCGTTTACCGGCGACACCCACCTTGAAATCATCGGCAGTGACGCCCACCGCGCCCTGGCGCGGCAGGCCGTACGCGAGTCGCTGGTCCTGCTGCACCACGACGGTGAGGCGCTGCCCGTCAGCCCCGGTACGCCGGTCATTTTTGTGGCTGGCGAAGCGGCCAACAACATTGGTATTCAAGCTGGCGGCTGGTCTATTGAATGGCAAGGGCGTACCGGCAACATCACGCCTGGCACAACCATTCTGGACGCCATTGAAAATAGCGTCTCCGCCACCACGCAGGTCAACTACAACCGCTTTGGCAACTTTGAGCGCATTACTGCCGACGACGGCAGCCTGCTCATGGCCGATGTGGGCATTGTGGTAGTGGGTGAACGGCCATATGCCGAAGGGGTAGGCGATAGTAACGACCTGTTGCTGTCCGAAGCTGATCTGGCCGCGCTTGAGCGCGTTCGCGCCCGCAGCCATCAGTTGATAGTTATCCTCATTTCAGGACGGCCATTAATTATCACCGACATCCTGCCCCAGGCCGACGCGCTGATTGCCGCCTGGCTGCCCGGCACCGAAGGGCAAGGCGTGGCCGACGTGCTGTTTGGCGACTATGAATTCAGCGGCACGCTGCCTTATACCTGGCCGCGCCGCATGGAACAACTCCCGTTTGATTTTGCCAACCTGCTCACCAGCGGCTGCGAGGCGCCTTTATATCCCTTTGGCTATGGCTTAAAGACAACCGACGCTTCGCCCGCGCTGTTGGTCTGCCCTTGACTGACTCCGGAATAGCTATCATGCGCTTCAATTGCCTGTTTACCTGTTTTCTTTTGCTCCTTTTCCTGGCCGCCTGTGCGGATTCGCCATCTGATTCGCCACCGCCGCCCGCACCAACGGCCGTTCCCGGTGCGCTGGTGGTCTATGCGGACGATACGCTCGGCCCCATTCCCCCCACCGTCTATGGCACCAATTACGGGCCCTGGATTTCCGTGCCGCTGGGCGTAATGGACGCCTACCGGGAATCCGGCGTGCGCCTGCTGCGCTTTCCCGGCGGCGCGTACGGCGACGAAAACAATATTCGTCCCACCCAGTTTGACATGTTGATGCAGTTGGCCGATATGGTTGATGCCGATGTAACCGTCAGCGTGCGCCTGGTCGGCGGCACGCCCGACCAGGCGGTGGATCTGATGCGCTACGCCAACGAAACCAACGACTACAACGTGCGCCTGTGGAGCATCGGCAATGAACCCAGTCTCTTTGCCAGCATCTATGAAGAAGGCGCGTGGGATACGGCGCATTACAACCGAGAGTGGCGGCGCTTTGCCGAAGCGATGAAAGCGGCCGATCCCGACATTCTACTGTTGGGGCCGGATATACACCAGTTTACGGCCAACCCGGCGCAAAACCCGAAAGATGCCAACGGCCGTGACTGGATGATTGAATTTCTCAAGGCCAATGGCGACCTGGTTGATGTTGTGACCATTCACCGCTACCCCTTCCCCGCTAACATGGCCGATCCCAATCCCACTATGGCCGGGTTAATGGCCAGCAGCGCCGAATGGGACCAGACTATTCCCTACCTGCGCGCCCTAATTCAAGAACATACCGGCCGCGACCTGCCCCTGGGCGTCATGGAAATTAACTCCTACTGGAGCCACGCCGGCGGCGGTGAAACCACGC
>JAWOIM010000605.1:0-3844 GCA_046484685.1 Chloroflexota bacterium
CCCCACCCCCCAACCCCCACTCCCCATTCCCCACCCCCCAATCCCCAACCCTTCATCGCCGGGCCGCCCATCACCCATCCCGGCCACTTCTTCGGCCGGCAGCGGGAACTCAAACGATTGTGCCATCTGGTCAAACGGCTGCCCCTGCAAAACGGGGCCATTGTCGGTCCCCGCCGCAGCGGCAAAACCTCCCTGCTCCACTATTTGAAAACGATCGCCCAACTACCGGCCGGCCGGCGCCGCCCCGACCAGCAGGCCGACTGGCTGCCCCAACCCGGCCAACAGCGCTGGATATTTGTTGATTTTCAGGATCCCCGCCTGGGCGGCCGCGAACCCTTGCTGCGTTACCTGCTCAATGAAATGGAGATCCCTGTGCCTGATCCCTGTTATTTAGAAGAGTTTCTCGACGCCGTGAGCGACCATCTGCAGCAGCCCACCGTGATTTTGCTGGACGAAATTGGCGTGGCCCTGCAGCGCTACCCCGACCTCGACGATGCCTTTTGGGAAAGCCTGCGTTCGCTGGCCACCAACCAGGTAGGCGGCAATCTGGGGTTTATCATGGCCGGTCCGGAACCACCCGACCAACTGGCCCAGCACAGCGGCTACGGCTCCCCCTTCTTTAATATATTTGGCTACATGGCTACACTCGGCCCCTTTAGCGAGGAAGAAGCGCTGGCCCTGATTCATAGTTCTCCACTCCCCTTTCCTGACGAGGATGTGGCCTGGATTTTGAATCAGAGTGACGGCTGGCCCATCCTGCTGCAAATTTTGTGCCGCGAACGCCTCTTTACTTTAGAAGAAGGGGAAAATGGCCCGGACTGGCGGGAAGATGGCCTACGCCAAATTGCCCCCTTTGTAAGGATCAAGGATGAAACCTGACAGCGACCAGCTTTTCACAGATGCCCCTCGTCTCCATCCTAACTTTTTAATAGGCAGTGTGCAGCTTGTTTTTTGGCTCTTCGTCCATCCTTCAGCCTGGCGCAACCATCTGAACCGTCTGGATGTCGATTTGCTGCCCACTTTCTGCCTGTCTGATTTGGCCATCCACCACTGGTTCAACTGGCGTATCTGGCGCTTTTTGTTTATGAGCTACCTCATCTGGCCCCTGTTGTTAGGCGGTTTTTTGGTGGGGCTGCCCTGGCTGCTGCGTACCTCTCCCGAAGCCATTGTCACCGGCGCGATTTTAGGCGTTAGTATTGGGCTGATTGTCAGCCTGGCCGTGAGCGTGGTTGCCAGCCTGCCGGTCGGCGTGGCCGTTGGCACGGCGGTCGGGCTACTGGTTGGTTTGGTGGTTAGCCTCAGCAACGACTCTTTTTTGGGGGCCCAAATAGCAGAACTTCCCTTTGACCTGGCGGCCAGTACCCTGATTGGGGTGGCCGGTGGTCTGGCCGGCGGACTTTCTTTTGCCGTGGCGGCCGGCATTTCGGGAACAGCGGCCAACATGGGCCAATTTTATTCCCTGTCGCGCCAGATAGGGGGGGTGGTGGTTGGCTGTCTGATTGGGCTGGGGTTTGGGCTGCTGGTGACGACGGTGCAGGGGCAGTTGGCCACCGGTCTGGCTATTGGCGTGCCCTTTGGTCTGGCCCTCTTTTGGCGCACCGGGCGCTGGATTTATTCGCTGTTGGGTGGGGGCGTGGTGGGCCTGGCGGGCAGTCTGGCGGGTACGCTGGTGAACGTGGCCGCCATCCCCGGCCCCTGGACGATGTTGGCCCTGCTGGCTTTGTTGACCGCCCTCTTTGCCCTGCCCTATGTATTGGCTGAACGGATGGCCGGCACGGCCGCCGGCGCATTGGCCGGGGCGCTGGGTGGGGCAGGTGGCCTCTTTATGCTGGTGGCTTCACCCCAGTCGATTATGCCCCTACTCCTGTTTAGTATGCTGGGTCTTCTGTTAGGCCTGGTCCTGGCCTGGTGGCGACCGGTGGTGCTGTATCCGTTTACGGCCGTTTGGAACAAACTCCTCCTTCAGCTTGACGAACAACGAGTAACGGCCGGGCGTGGCTCCCTGCTCCGCTGGCACTCCGCCTTTTGGGATGAATTCCAACGGCTGCCTTTGCTGGGCTTAGACACCCATTTGCTGCTGGTTCTGGAGCAGAAGCCCGACGTAGGCGCGGCCGCCCTCGACTATCTTTCTACCAGCTCCCAGCGTTGGGCGGCCCAGGCGGCACAGATTGAGTTGGACGCTCGCCATATGGCCCACTGCCAGACCGTTGCCGACCTGGGCCGGGTCCATCATGAGGTGGCCGTCGGCGAACTGGCCGGCCCGGCCAGTGCCCTCTTACGCAGCTTCAGCCGCGTCAGCCGGGATATTGAAGCCGCCATGCGCCAGGAGAGCATCTATAACCGGCGGCTGGCCCTGGGCGCGGCCGAGGAACGGCTGGACGGCCTGCTGCGGGAGCTGACGCGCAGCAACGATCAATATGCCGTCCGCTTTCGTCCCATTGCCTCTCGCTGGCGGCGGCTGGTGGCCGGGCAAAAGCAGCAGTTGGCTGAAGAAGCGGAACTGCGGCAGGAGATTGACAGCCCTTACATTATCGGAGTGCCCCTGACCGACCAGCAGGAGATTTTTGTGGGGCGCACCGACATCAGCAGCCGCATTGAGCAGTTGTTGGTAGACCGGCGGCAGCCGCCGCTGCTGCTCTACGGCCAGCGGCGCGTGGGCAAAACGTCGCTGCTGAATAATCTGGGCCGGCTGCTGCCCACGACGGTGGTTCCGCTTTTTATTGATTTGCAGGGACCGGCCTCGCGGGCGCAGGATGACATCGGCTTTTTGTATAACCTCACCCGCGGCCTGAGCCGGTCGGCCCGCCGGCAGCGTTTGTTGACCCTGCCACCCCTCAGCCGGGCCGAGTTAGAGGTGGACCCGTTTACCCGTTTTGATGAGTGGCTGGATGAGGTGGAGGTGGCTCTGGGAGACCAACTGGCCTTGCTGATGCTGGATGAGTTTGAAGTACTGGCCACGGCCCTGGAAAACGGCCGTTTCGACGAAAACAATATCCTGGGTATGCTGCGCAATCTTATCCAGCACCGGCCCCGCTTTAAGGTTCTGCTCTCCGGCTCTCACACGCTGGATGAATTTCAGCGCTGGTCGAGCTATCTGATCAACGTGCAGTTGGTCCATATCGGCTACCTGAGCCAGGCCGAGACGCAGCAACTGGTAGAGCAGCCGGTGCAAGATTTTGCCCTGCGCTATGAGGCGGCCGCCGGCCAACGTGTTTGGGATCTGACGGCCGGCCATCCCTTCCTGGTGCAGCTTCTTTGTGCCGAGATAGTGGCCCTGAAGAATGAGCAGCCGCCGGCCGTGCGCCGTCTGGCAACGGTAGCCGATGTGGAAACGGCCGTGCCCGCCGCCCTGAGCCACGGCAGCTTCTTTTTTGCCGACATCGAACAAAACCAGGTAGACGACGTTGGCCGTGAACTGCTGCGCCTGCTGGCCCAGGCGGCCGAGGGGCAGATGGTTCCCCGCCAGGCGCTGGTTGATTACATTCCCAGCCTGCTTTCCCTGGAAGAAAGCCTGACCCTTTTGCAGCGGCGTGAGTTGATAACGGCCGTTGACGGAGGCTACCACTATCGCGTCGAGCTGGTCCGCCGCTGGTTTGCCGTGAAGGGGTAGTTTAGGAAGGCAGAAGTAAGAAGTAAGAAGTGAGAAGCGGACACCTCTGGTCAAACACTTCACCTTGTTACTTTGCCACCTCGCCACCTCGCCACTTTTGCGATACGATTATAGGCGGCATTCATCATTCACATTTCATAATTCGTAATTCATAATTCGTAATTCACAACTCTCGGTGAGACCCTCGGTCTCCTGGAGGATTTCGATTGGGTGGCCCGAGTGATGTACTCCGCC
>JAWOIM010000609.1:0-5319 GCA_046484685.1 Chloroflexota bacterium
CAAAGACAATGCCAAAGACATTCCCGAACTGCCGCAGCGCATCCGGGAAGACCTGACGCTTATCCCGGTGGGCCACCTGGACGAGGTGCTGGAAGTAGCGCTCATGCCCGCCACCGAAGACCCATTCTCGGTAGAAAAAAGCGAGGCACCGCTGGTGCCCCCGCCCGCTGCCAAAAGCAGCGACCATTCAATCCGGGCATAAAAACTTAACGCAGAGACGCAGAGTTCATTGAGAGAATTCCCTCTGTGACTCTGTGTCTCTGCGTTATTTGTCTAAACCCCACTTCTCCCGAATCTGATTAAGCATGGCCAGGGCGCGGCTAATGAGGCGCTGGTTGGCCGGTTTGTTGGGCCACAGGCTGGCCCCGGAGGGATGGGGCAGGGGCACCAGCCAACGGCCGTTTTGCGGCAGACTCTCCAGTTGGGGTTGCAAATCGGCATCCTCAGGGCGAAAACGGTGGGTTGATTTGAGGCTAAAGCAAACCGGATTGGCGGCGATAAGGTCTGGGGGAAAGTAAACGGCCGATCCCACAATCTCATCCAAACGCAGCTTGCCGGGGAAAAAGAGTTTGATGGCCAGTCCCCCCACGGGAATAATCAGGCGTGGCTTTACCAGAGCCATCTCCCGCTCCAGGTAAGGGCGACAGAGGGCCTGCTCTGCTCGACTGGGCACACGATCCCCCTTGCCGCTGGTCGCCTTGCCGGGGAAACATTTGGTAACGGCCGTCATATAGTGGCGGGCGCGAAACTCAGCTTCCGGCCAACCCGCCTCGGCCAACCATTGAAAAAGTCGGGTACCACTGCCGGCGTTAAACGGCCGTTTCACCGCCGCCTCTGTTACACCCGGCGCCTGACCAATCAACATCACCTGTGGTACAGGACCGCTGCTAAAAACCGCTCCCGGCGCAATCTCATACCCTGCCTCCAGGCAAAGACGACAGGCGCGTAGTTCGGCGTGAAGTTGGGCTAAAGTCATCGTAAAAAATTGGCTCTTTGGGAATTCGCGGGGTTGAATCGTATTCCGTATTGCGTATTCCGTATTTCTCTCTGGTTACGCAATACGAAATACGCAATACGCTTTTTATTTTGTCAAGGATACAAAACGCTCAATGTCGGCGCGCAGCACGTCCAGGCTGGCCTCCCAGAAGGCGGGCTGGCGCAGGTCGATACCAAAATCGGCCGCCAGCTCAGCCGCCTGCTCCATGCCCGTGCGCGACAGAAGATCATCATACCCGGCCTTGAAGCTGTCCGGGTTAGCCTGATAATAGGCATACAGCCCCAGACCAAAGAGCAGGCCAAAGATGTAGGGGAAGTTGTAATAGCTGGTAGTGTAATAATGGGGTACATACACCCAGCGATACTTTTGCACCGTTTCCGGATCAACCGCATCGCCAAACACCTCCCGTTGGGCCGCTGCCGACAGGTGCGTCAGTTCAGCGGCAGAGAGGGCACGCTGGCGGCGGCGCTCAAAAAGCTGCTGCTCAAACATAAAGTCACTGCTGGCCCCCAATATGACGCGGGTGGCATATTCCAGGCCGCCATCGAGAATACGTAACTGGTCCTGGGGTTCGGCCGTTTTCAGGGCCGCGTTCTCCACAATTTTCTGACAAAAGGTACTGGCCGTTTCGGCCAGCGTCATGGGCAGGTTGCGCTGCAAAGGGGTGCGCTGCGCCAGATTCAGGTTATGGTAAGCGTGACCCAATTCATGGGCCAGGGTAGAAACGGCCGTAAAGCTGGGCTGAAAATTAGACAAGATACGAGACTCTCCGGCTTGCAGCCACATACAAAAGGCCCCACCCCGTTTACCATCACGCGGCTCGGCATCAATCCAATTTTCGGTGAAGGCCCGCTGCGCCAGTTGCTGCATCTTGTCCGAATAAGTACCAAACTGGTCTAAAACAAACTCAACCGCCTCCCCATAAGACCAGCTTTTGCCCCCCTCACCCAGCGGCGCCAGCCGATCATATTGGGCCAAAACAGGCAATCCCATCGCTTGCGCCCGCGCCTTCAAGTAGCGTTGAAAATCGGGAAAAGCGGCCCGGGTAGCCTCCATCATGGCGTCCAGGGTGGGCCGGTCAATGGCATTCTGAAATAAAACCATATCCAGCGGTTCTTGCCAGCCGCGCCGATCACACAAAGTCAATGTCTCCCCTTTAATGCTGTTGAGGGCGGCAGCCAGGGGCACAGTCGCACTCTCTAATGTTTCCCAAATCGCTTCATGGGTCTGCCGGCGCAGGCTGCGGTCAGAATGGTGCATCAGGTTAAAAGCGGCCGTCAAGGGGATGGTTTGCCGTTCACCATCCATCTCTACCGTTGTTTTAAGCTGGGAGGCGGTGTCGCTGAACATGCGAAACCAGGCGCTGCGGCCGGTCAGGCGCAGCTCAGAGGCCAGTGACTCTTCGGCCGGGGACATCTGGTGGGCGGCTTCGGTCTGGGCGCGGCGCAGGGCAAAAGCGTGGTGATAGGCCAGGTCAGACTGTTCGATCAGGGCCTCTACGTCCAGCGAACCAAGCCAGGCCACCAGGCGCGTACCCAGCAGCCCCAGTTGGGAAAGGGGCCGCTGTAACTCGCTGTGACGGGCCTGCGCTACATCGTTACGCGAATCGACGGCCAGATGGCCGTTAATGTAAGCGCTGAGCGTTTGCGCCTGCTCGCCAACCTCGTTAATCCGGTTAACGACTGTCTCAAAAGTGTTAGTGATAGCAGCCGTTACCGGCGCCGGTTCATCCAGGCGATCAATCTTATGGCTATCAAATAAGTCGACCAGTGCCTTAATGTCGGCGATAGCAGCCTCAAAACCGGCCGCAAACGCCTCTGATTCAATATCATCATAAATAACGGTCAGGTCCCAATGGGGAAGTTGTTCGTCGTGGGAAGTCACTTGCTGCTCCTTATTTCAATAGTGGGTAGTGCGTAGGCGGGAAGTCCAGGCACTACATCTAATCACAATTACTCTGTTTGTAATGAAAAATCTACCATAATCGGATAATGGTCCGAGCCAACATGTGGGCCGCGTTGGAAGTTATGGATAACAATGTCAGGTGAAACCAGAATATGGTCAATGGGAATTCCGCCAACCGGCCAATGAGTGGGCCAGGTAGGGGCCAGACCATAGCCCAGCCGTGCATCTTTTAGACCTGCCTGACCCAAAAAATCGCGGAAGACAGAGGACCAGGGGGTGATATTAAAATCACCCATCAGCATGATTGGCCCGGTTTCTGCCTGGGCAAAATGAGCCAGGTTGTCTATCTGCCGGTTGCGCTGTACAGTGCGGGCCGGTGACAGAGGGGGACGCAAATGAACGCCTATCACCGTCATCTGAGCCTCACCAAAATCGATCACAGCTACGGCAGAGGGCCGTCCCTCATCCGCCACACGCCCCATACCCCCGTCAACAAAGGGTAAACGACTGTAGATGACACGGCTGTTTCCTCTAAACCCAATATCGTGCGTGTAAGGGTAAGTCACTGTTAATACCTGGAGCGCATCCTGCCAGGTGGGAGTCATCTCAGACAGCACGATGATGTCCGGGTCGGTTTCGGCCACAAACGCCAGCAGTTCATCATACGCGTCGTTGTGGTAATGGACATTCAGAGCCAGCGCCCGGTAGACATCATCCCCCTGGGCCGCTCCTACCCCTTTCGATCCAAAGTAAAAGGGGGCCAGCGATGAGAAGCCAATCAGGCTTGCCAGCAGAGTGACAGCGGCCAGCGGCCACTGCCTTGTCATCAAAAACAGCAGCGCAATTGCTAACAATGTTATGACAATATGAACCTGGAAGTGAGTGGCCAAGTCGAACAGCCATCCCCATCGTGCCAGATATGTGGCCATTAATGCTAAACCCATAAAAAAGGCTGCTATCGTCAGCAGCCTATGCTTTGCTCGATTAATCCAGCCCATCCACGCTGCCGCGAATAGTCTAGGCTTACCCTCTTCATACTGCTGGTTATTGCTCCTAATCATATCTCTATTTTGCCTAATTACCCAACAAACAGCTCCCAGGTAGGGGATTGGGGGTTGGGGAGTGGGGAGTGGTTCGCTATCCCCCATTCCCCAAAGTGCTGCGGATAACGGCCGTATCTGAATGTAAACTCAGCAGCCAATCAGCCAGGAAGCGAATCAGGTGGTGGGTGCCGGCCGTGGGCCGGGGAAAGCCGATTTCATGCAGAGCCACCACCAGGTGACCGCTGCGCCGGCGGCGGATAACAGCCCCAATACGCTGGCTGAGGGGTGGTTCGCTTATATAGGCTTCGATAAGCAGTTTATCCTCTCTGGCGGATTGGAACAGTTCGATGAGAGAAACGGCCGTTTCCCCTACCGTTAACGAATCTGGTTCAAATTGTGCGGCAATCTGTGCCAGGGACAGGGGCGACTCCATGACAACATGAGGCATCTCTAACTCCTTTGGTACAGGGAAGGGGTGGGCAGGTGGGGTCTGGTTGCGTTCAAACTGAAAATAATGGCCTGGTCGTCCTTCAGCCAGCCCTTTTTGCTCATATTTGGTGCCCAGACGGCCGGCGGCGATAACGGCCGTTTCACCCGTGCGGCTCTCAAAATAGGGCGTTGTTTCCAGGCAGATCGCAATAGTCTGGGCATAGTCAGGATGATCGGTGGCTATATCCAAGGTGGCCCGGTCCTGCATACGGCCGGCCAACAAATGGAGAAAGCCCTCGTTGAGCAAGCGGCGCTGCTCATGGCCCGGCTTGGGCCACGGGTCAGGGAAGTTGATAAAGACGCCGTGGAGACTAGTGGGCAGCAGCAGCGCTTGCAGGGCATAGTTGGCGTCCGCCTGGACGATGGCCACATTAGTCAGCCCGCGTTGGCTCACCTTATGCGCCCCTCGGCGCAGCGAGGGCAGCGAAATTTCCAGGCCAATGATATTGTAAGACGGTCGTTTTTGCCCCAGCTCCACCAAAAAAGTGCCACTGCCAAAACCAATCTCCAGCAACAGCGGCGCTTCCCGTTCAAATAAAACGGCCCAATCGGTGGGCCAGGGTAATTGTAAGCCAGGTAATATTGGTACAGACATAAGGCTACATTATATGCAGCCCCGCTTGCTTTGACCAAACAACTTGCCGATTCTCTAAAAATGATCACAATTAAGCAAAGTGGCAAGGTGGCGAAGTGGCAAGGTGGTGAAGTGGCAAGGTTACTCTGCATCCCCGCCACTCTGCATCCCCGCCACTCTGCAACTCTGAAACTTGGAGACTGAACTGTGCAATCAACCAAACCAGACATTCGCATTATCGGCGTGCCCATGGACCTGGGACAAAGCCGGCGTGGGGTAGACATGGGTCCCAGTGCCCTGCGCTACGCCGG
>JAWOIM010000070.1:0-3650 GCA_046484685.1 Chloroflexota bacterium
AGATCTCATTTTTGGTAAACAGCAATGGTTAGATGAAGCTTTAGCCAAGCGACAGCAAGACCCTGCCGGTTATCCGGTATTGGCCCTGCCCTACCTGGTATTAATGAAGCTGGACGTCTCTCGCAGCCAGGATGTAGCCGATATTTCGCGCATGCTTGGTTGGGCCAGTAGTGAGGATCTGGAAGGTGTGCGGGAGGTCATTGCCCACTACAGTCCTTTGGATAGCGAAGACCTGGAATCTATGATTTATCTGGGGCAGAAAGAGCAGGAATTGCCGGAGTAGCTAATCCCTACCCTTATGGCCAATAGCAGCGCAAATACACTGCGTGTTCAGTGTCTTTTTTTAGCAAAGAAATTTAGTGAACTCAGGCAGCGTTACCTGACAAAAAATCGGTAACGTGATTGAAAACGGCCGTTATTTCCCCACCATCACCATCAACCACTGCTTCATCCCCCATATCAAACCAGGCAATGCGCTCATCGTCGCGGCGAAACCAGGTGTCTTGCTGGCGGGCAAAGCGATGGGTTTCAAACTTGATGCGCTCAACCGCCTCAGCCAGCGTTAGCTCCCCGGCCAAATGGTCCAACAACTGGCGGTAGCCCAGGCCGCTCATGCTGGGCAGCCGCCGCCCATAGCCGGCCGCCTGCAAACCCTTCACCTCATTCAATAACCCGGCAGCCACCATTTGGTCTACGCGAGCATCAATACGCGCATACAGATCTTCCCGCTCCCGGTGCAGCCCAAGCCAACAGATAGCGTAAGGCGGCGGCTGTTTGCGCTGCAAATGGGAGATAGGTCGGCCACTCACAAGCGTCACTTCCAAAGCTCGTATGACGCGGCGCACGTTGTTGGGATGAATCTCAGCCCCCTTGTCCGGGTCCAGGTGGTGCAGCCAACGGTGCAGTTCTGGCCCACCCAACTGCTGCAGCGCCTGGCGCAGTGCCGGCCGGGGCGGGACGCGGGGAATGCCCCAGCCTTCGGCCACGGCCAGCACATATTGGCCCGTGCCGCCCACCAGAATGGGCAGCCGGCCGCGCCGCTGAATGGCCTCAATGGTAGCATAAGCCTGCTCTTGATATTCGGCCAGGGTCAGCGTCTCGTCAGGGGCGCAAATGTCGATGAAGTGGTGGGGAACGGCCGTGCGCTCGGCCACAGTCGGTTTGGCCGTGCCAATGTCCAACCCCCGGTAAAAAAGGCGGGAATCGGCCGACACAATTTCACCGTTAAAGCGTTGGGCCAGGCGCAGCGACAGGGTCGTCTTCCCCACCGCCGTCGGACCTACCAAAATTAGAAGGGTTTGTTCAACCATTCGTACACCGTGGTGCGTAGTGCGTAGTGGATTACGCCTTACGTTTTCCGTTTTACGTTTTACGCCTTCAAATTTACCAACCAAGCGCCAGATTAGGAATATCCTACATTCCGCACCTCAAGGGTCGGTTAAATAACAATTTTGAACCGCCAAACTAAAGAGACAAATAATCTGTAACCTAACCGGTGTCAAATTGAGAATTCGTCGTTCAACTATGCGCCCTTCTTGCCGGACAATCAAAACATCTACTCCTTCAAACATTTGAGCAATGCGACGCATGGTAGGTCTTTGGGTTGGTTTCCCTTTCTGGTCAGGAATAGTCTGGTCAAGTGCCTTGAGTTGTTGCCGTACCTGTCGCTCGGCTAAAGCGTAAACCAACAAACAAAGCCCCATAATCATGATCATAGCCATGATACGGGCCGGGCTTTTGAGAAACAGGCTATCAGCAAAAAATAGCGGGTCCTTGAGGAAACGAAAGCCACGTTCAACCGTTGTAGCCTGCTTTTTGTACCCATTGAGGATTGACTCATCGGGCAAACGGTCTGTGTTGAGGTCATTGGTAGCCAGGATAAACCGGCCTAACCATTTCTTTTCCTCAGTTATCACCGCTTTATCAGTCTGACAAACAGCTTCCACGTGCCAGCCAGCAATAAGCGGTTCATCGCCTTTAGCGGGACGTCCGGGGCGTGAGTATTTCTTGATTGGTTGGTAAGTCGCTTCTATCGTATGCCATTTCAGCCGCTTACCTGCCTTAGCCACTGCTTGTCGGGCATCTGTCTCACAAGCAAAGTCTGTTTGTTCCAGTTTTTTTAACTTCTGATTAGCCTGGTCAGCCTCTCGCTCTATCTTTTTGTCTAATTGTTTCTCTTCTTTGACCTGGGCTTGGGTTGAATGCACAAGCAGCCAACGCTGGGCCACACCGCCATAGCTACTGCTAATGGGATAGATGCTATAGCCATTTGCCACTGCTGTCATCTCGGCCGTTGTCACTGAGCGAATCGCTTGCTTTGCTTCTGTAATTGTTTCCGGCACGCGAGTCACCCAACGGATGCTCGTATCCCAGTTGGCAATGTTGTCAGCCGTGTAAGCAGCGCTGTCTAACACAAACCAGGGTAATTCTTCATCTTCAGTCAGATGCCGACAATAGGCATTGACCGTTACCGGAAATGAGCGTTTATCGCTACTATTACCATCTAACGCTTCCAGCCACAAAGGAATAGCCCCTTGTTGGCTGGTAATAAGCGTCACCACTACCTGTTTCAGGTCTGGTCGATGATCCTTGGAATACCCATGTGTTATTTTAATAGCACCTCGCTTGGTTTCTGCTTCCTGAGCAACTTCTGATTCGTACTGGCCGCTCAGACTGAAACTGCTGGTATCAGTATGGGCAAAGTCAATCTCAATGTTAAAGACCCGTACTGCTTCTTCTGCTAACCGGGCAAACAACTCGGTTATGCCAGCCTGAAACAGCTCGTCCAAGGCGCGGCCTAGCGTATCATCGTTAAAATCACTGGCCACTAAATCCTCTCTGATGAGGATGTTTACCGGTTTGTTTTCCATATATTCCGGCATCAGATACAGCGCCCGTCCAGTGAATCCCAATCCATTCAGTACCATAGCCAGGGTCGCTTCGCCACAACTCACTTTACGATTGCATGGCGTGGGTAATGATTCATCAATAATATTCACCAAGTCTATCTCTCGGCATATGCCAGCCACAATGCCTAAATGATCTATCCGTTTAGTTTCGTATTCGTATGCTGTTGTTTCCATGCTTTTCAGCATACTTCAAAATTGTTTTTTTGGCCCTTTTTTCACTGCGGAATATGGGGAATATGATCACAGCGCAAAAACTTACCTTTCGCATCTAACTCTACTGCTACCAGGTCAATGCGCCAATCGATTTCAGCGCCGCGCTCGACCAGCTCTTCCCCTTCGTCAAGCGCGACATCAAGGCGACGCTCGCGGTGATGGACGGGCGGCCGGTGACCATCCGCCTGCTCGACCCGCCGCTGCACGAGTTCGTGCCGCACGAGGAGAAGCAGCAGGAGGAGATGGCCCGGCAGATGGGCGTGCCAGCGGAGAAGATCCGCCAGAAGGTGGACTCGCTGCAGGAGTTCAACCCGATGCTGGGTCACCGCGGCTGCCGCCTGGGGATCAGCTACCCCGAGATCTACGAGATGCAGGTCGAGGCCATCTTCGAGGCGGCGGTGAACGTCTCGGCGCAGGGCGTCAAGGCCCTTCCCGAGGTCATGATCCGACTGGTGGGGACGGTGCGCGAGCTGACCATCCTCAAGAAGATGGTCGACCGGATCGGCAAGGAGGTGCTGGAGAAGAGCC
>JAWOIM010000624.1:0-3913 GCA_046484685.1 Chloroflexota bacterium
CTCGTCGCCATGCACAACTCTGTCCCGGCCAATAAAATCGCCGCCAGCGGTGACGGTACCGGTCACAATACTGCCCCCCGCCTGCATCCCGCCGCTTGCCGGCGGCAGCGGCTCCAGCGGATCAGGCGGTAACTGCCCAATTCCCTTCGACAACCCCTGCCCGCCAATCAACTGGGCGATGGGGAACACGCCAGAGGTGCGCATCACCGGCGTCTGGTCGCGCCCTTGCTCTCTGGCCGACTTTTTGACCTGATGGGTCACCCAGCTCATGACGTCGGTGACGTAGACGACGGTGGCATCGTCGGGGTGGGGAGCGTGGCCGGTGAGGGCTTCAATCAGGTGGTAGGTAAACAGGCTCATGGCGCGGTCGGTTCGCACAAAAGAGGATTGGGCACCGGTGGAGGAGTTGAGAATGGCCCGCCCATCCCCCTCTTTCAGGTCGTGGACGCTCTTTTCGCCCGGTGCGGCCTCAAACAGCGGCACAGATTTTGTTTCCGGCAGTTCGAGGGGAAAAGCGGCCGCTTCCACGTTAGCAGAGGCATCAATGGCCTCTAAATCGACATCCTTTACGTCCATGCCGCCGGCGTGGCAGCAGTCGAGAATGGCCAGCATTCGTTTGGCATTGACGGCGCTGATTTCAGCGGTCAAATCTTCGGCGCGCAGGGCGTGGGCACGCAGGCGGCTCAGTTCCTGGATGTCATAGGGGACCAGGTAATATTGGTCGGTGTTTTTGTCCACCATGCCATGACCGGAATAGTAGATAACGGCCGTTGCTTCCCCATCCTCTTTAACCTTATCTTGCAGCCAATACAGCCCTTCCAGGATGTTTTGTCTGGTTGACTCCTCTCCCTTGAGCAGTTTGACGTTTTCCGGCTTATAGGCGCACCGTTCCGGGTGAACCAGCACCTCGTAAACCGCCTGCACATCTTTCGCCACGTCCGGTAAAGCCAGCCGTTGGATTCGGTTATCATTTACACCCACAATCAGGGCATAACCATGTTCAAAAATAGTGCTCATTGTAAACTCTCCTTTTTTTGTTGTTCAACACCCACAAGCGATTCCGCTTAATTCTCGTCAAACCCCATGCCAACCGTCGCCTTACCAAACTCGTTGTAATCAAACGGTTTTTCATCCGGGTCAACCAGATCATCCAAGCTGAGCGCCTTGGCAAAATCGGCCGTATCGCTGGGCAGCGCCGGGTTCAGGTGGGCTTTGTCATTACCCAGCCGAGGAATCAGCAGCCGGTCACCCAACCACAACCCCCGGTTCAGTCCCGTGTACGCCTTGATGGCGGGCCAGCGATGGGCCTCCCCGTAGCTGCGGGCGGCAATGCTCGACAGCGTCTCTCCTGACTGCACGACGTGAACGTCGTACTCCTGCCCAAAATCTCCCAGGTGGTCTTGCCAAAGCTGCAAAGTGGCGGGGTCATTCAAATTGGGTTCCAGCGCCCAGCGATATGCCGCCAGCGCCCGGATGCGACGATGGACGTCATTCATCGTTTGGGCTGTTCCTGTTGGCGTTGTCACAGGGGCGGGCGGCGGCACGGGTTGCGGCGGGGGCGGCGGCGCGGCCGCCTGGCCATCTAGCGATTTTGGCACGACGATACAGGCAAAGTTCGGGTTTTCGGTTACGGGAAAACCGCCCCAACCAGCGCAAAAGAGGTCATGGGACATAGCAAAATTTGCCCCCAGGGCCATCGGCCGCCAGGCACCAAAAATCGGGTCGTGCATGTAGATGTTTTGCTCGTCGTAGCCGGTGACCACCACAAAATGGCCCCAATCAAACTGGTTGCCCGTCACCTGCTTCCACGGTTGGTATTTCACCAGGGCAATCATGGGATGACCGGCGTCGATGTTTTTGCGCAGATTTTCTATTGCGTTCCATTTGCTCAGGTAAACATCGCGCCGCCTGGGCATCTGATGCTTGGTGAGCACCTCTTCTAACTGGTGCACCTTGGGAAACGTACCTTCCGGTACGGCCGACATATGATCATAAACGGCGTTCGGCGTCATGGGTATGTTGTAATAGTTGAGCACCATCGCCACGCAGGTGGGGCCGCAATCAGATTCGTACAGATTGGCATCGGCTGCCTGTTGGGAACGGTAGGGGATATTTAATCGGGGCATCGTTTGTCTCCTAAAAATGGGACACGGATAGGCGGGATGGGCGGATTTGATCCGATAATCTTGCCCATCCGTGTCCTGCTATGAAATCCAATCACTTTGTAATAGTTCGGCGGCCGATTGGGCCGGTTGGGCTTCGGGCGACAGGACCGGCTCGGCGTTGATCAACGACTCAATTTCCAGAAAGGCATCCATGCCCTTCATGCCCTCAAAGAAGTCGCTGCCGCTGCGGGCGTCGCGTATCGCTTTGATGCGCTGCTGGGCGGTGGCCACGATGGCGCTGCGGTCAGACCAGCTTAAATCAGAACTGGCCAAAATGGCCCCGCTAAAGGTCGTGTAGCTGTCCTTGACGGTCTGAATGTCGTCAGCTTCGGCGGCCGTTTTGAGCAGCTTTTGCCAGAGCGAACCATAGCCCAACGCCTGCCAGTCGGAACGCTGGCTGCTGACTTCAATGGCCACGACGATGTAATCATGGTCGGTATAGACACTGCCGTCGGCCGTACGCAGCTCGCCCTGCTCCACTGTTAAGCTGCCGGGATTGACGCTGTTGTCGGGGGCGGCAATCATGACCAGGTGGCCGGGCGTCAGCCAGTCGTTTTGCGTCAGCTCTTTGTCCAGACCCAGCTTGAGGTCAAGCCCGTCGCTGCCCAGCGAGTTTTCGACCGAGGCTTTGATGATGCCGGCCATAGAAATAGCGGTTGCCAGGGGTGCGTTCAGGGCCAACTGGCTCACCCCTTCGGCCACTTTGATAAAGCGCTGCGCCCAATCTTCAGCGGGCGCGGCGTAGAGGCCAACCATCAGCTTCAGGTCGCCGCCCCGGTAGAGGACGGGTCCGAGCAGGGTTTGGTTGAGGGTGACAATATCGGTCAGACTGCCCTGACCGTTCCCCGGCAGTTGGGGCTGGACGATGAAGTTGACCTCCACTTCGCCATCCAGCCCGGCAAAGCGCATGAGGGCATTGACGACGGGATAATGGGTTTTGAACAACTCGCGCCGGTTTTTGAGGAACATGCGCGACAGGCGCAGGCGCAGGTAGCTCTCTTCCGTTACCAGCGGGGTTGGCTCGGCCGGGGCGTCGGGGAAGAAATACGGCCGTAATACCTTGCGCTCGTCTGTAAGCGTCTGTTTGAAGTAATTGAGAATAGACATAGGGTTCTCCTGTTGACAAACTTTCTTTTGACTAATGGTTTCTAGCGCAGCGGAACGCGCTCACGCACAAACGGCTCACGGGTGCCGGATCGGTGAATTTCAGAAATCGCGCTCCAGGGCGGCGTGTGGGGATCGTCATGCTTGCGTTCCCAGCCGACCAGACCATAATTTTTGGCGTAAAAATATCTTTCACGGCCGTTCACCCATTCCAGTTCAATCACGTCGTCCAGCTCAATGCCGGTGTGAAAACGGTATTTGGCGTGGTGGGCTACCAGTTTGATCGTATCGGTTACGTGACCGCTATTTTCCACCGATGGGGAGCCATCCCCTTTGTGGTAAAACTGCACCTGGCGGGCCTGGGTATGGGTCTGGCCTATACTCATGCGCCGGAGCAGCCAGCGACTACCACGCGGCAGGTCGGCATCTTTTAGCCGATAAAAGCGATTGTTGCCGGGGGAAGTATCCGCGTCGCGGTAAATGAAGTCGTTGTCGTGGAAGAATTGTTCCCACTGGGCATTTTTGACGTGGTAAAAATTGCCGCCATCTTCCTGAGTTTGCAGACGCTCCTGACTGCCCCAGGCGTGTTTGATTTCATATTGACGGCCTGTACATTCTTGAGATAGCTGTCGAGGTCGAAGCCA
>JAWOIM010000733.1:0-4624 GCA_046484685.1 Chloroflexota bacterium
AACAGGCGCAGCGGTGCACCAATAAATGGCCAGCATGGCCGGGAATGAAAACGTAACGCTGGTTGCCAACCTGCTGCTTTTCCAGGTTAAAACCTGGGGTACATTTGCTAAGGGGGGAATTCTAACAAAAATGGCGAGTCTGGCAATGGCTACGGCCGTTAAAGCGGCCACGGTTTTTCAGTAGTCGGCCACCCGCCTGGGGCTAAAGCCACCAGGCTAGTAAACGGCGCCGGTTGAAACCGGCTTAGCCCGGTTCACCGGGCGCCGTTTACTAGCCCGGCCGTTTACGGCTGGGCGGATATTGCCAATAATAAATTGGACTACTGAAAAACCCTGGTGGCTAAAGAGTATAGCGGGAGACCTGATAGGTTTGCCAAACCTGTCAGGTCTGCGCCCCACGATTTCTTGTCATACTCGTGGCTTAACCAATTGTGAAGAACGGTAGGGAAAGTGGGACTTTTCTGTAGAATGATGACCGGTTACTTAATTTATTTAAAATGGAGAATAGAATATATATGAAGACACCAACACACTTGTTACCGCTGAAATGGCTGTCGCTGTCGCTGTTGTTTATGCTGCTGCTGGCGGCTTGTGGCAGCACTTCTGAGGCCGAAACGGCCGTTCAGCGTGAAGCCGCCACCGATATCCCCGCCTCTACAGCGACGGCCGAACCGCCTGTTCCCGAACCGGAAACGGCCGAATCCACCACTGAGACAGAGGGCGAGATGGAGCTAGAGGCAGATGAAGAAGAAGCACCAGAAACGGACGCAGCCGACGAACCAGAAACGGCCGCCGGCCAACCCGTCCGCTTTCTACTCAACGCCGATCTTTCCGAAGCCCGCTTTATTATTGACGAAATTTTGCGCGGGGATCCATTTACCGTGGTTGGCGTGACTAACCAGGTTGATGGCGAGCTGACCGTTGACCTGGCCAATCCGTCCCAAACCGAAATCGGCGAAATAACGGTTGATGTCAGTACATTGGCGACTGACAACAATATGCGTAACCGGGCTATTAATAACTTTATTCTGAATACCAGCCAGTATCAGTTTGTTCATTTTGCCCCTACCGCTTTGCTGGCTTTGCCCCAGGAAATCACCGTGGGACAGACGATAGAATTTCAAATAGAAGGGGAGCTGACCATTCGCACTATAACGCAGCCGGTTGTCTTTGATGTTGTGGTTGATCTGGTATCAGACCAGGAGATTCGGGGCCTGGCCAGCACCGTTATCTTGCGTGATGACTTCAACCTGACCATTCCCAGCGTGCCTCAGGTAGCCGGTGTGGATGAGGATCTGAGGCTGGAAATTGAATTTGTGGCTACGGCCGTGAACGGTAATCAGTAGCCAGTAGCCAGTAGTCAGTAGTCAGTAAACGGTAAGCAGGGTTCAGGGGGCACAGCCCCCTGAACCCTGCTAACTCACTTGCTCCAGAAAAAAGCGAATGGCTTGCGGCAGCCGGCGTGCCCAGGCCGTTTCGCTGTGGCTGGCCCATTTCTCCTCAATATGCAGCAGTTCGTGAATGGGCCGATACCCTTTGCGAATCAGAATGCGCTTCAGGTGGCGCACGCTGGCGTAGTAACGGCGTGAATGTGCTCGTTGGGCCAGCGTACGCGGTGACCCACCCATCTCGCGGGTCCCGGCATCCAGATAAATGCGGCCCTGGTGGAATGGCGCTTTTTTTACAAAATTATAGATCCCTTTTTGGGCAAACCAGAGTGATGGACTCATCACCCCCGTAAAGCCAAAGATATGGGGTTGTTGAAAGAAGGCGTATAGGCTGATAAGCCCGCCCATCGAAGAGCCCATAATGCCCGTATGGAGTTTATCGGGCAGGGTGCGAAAATCTCGGTCGATGAGCGGTTTAAGCGTATGGGCCAAAAAGGTGACATAGGCCCGACCCTGACCGCCGCCCAAATGGGGATCCACAAAAGGGCTGTATTCGGCCAGACGGGCGGGACCCATGTTGGGAACGCCCACCACAATTGCTTCCAACCCTGACTCCCGACTTAGTGACTCCATGGTCTCATCCACGCCCCATTTTCCGGCAAAGCTGGTGGCGTTATCAAACAGATTTTGCCCATCGTGCATATATAGCACCGGGTAGCGCCGCTCATTTGTCCCGTAGGAGGGGGGTAAATAAACCAAAATATCACGCTGGTTACCCAATTGGGGACTTTTTACCTGACGGCCAACCTGGATAGCACCTACCACATGATGCTGATGCCCTTGATAAATGTCGTGGTAATGATTCCATTTTATACTCTGCAATGTAAGGTCCTTTGTTTTGTTGTTTTTATAATGGGTCTGTATTTTGCCAAAAAGTTAAGAACTGTCCAATTTTTTCATTTTATGCTACACTGTTATAGATTGTTCAATATTTCACAATAGGGGATAAATGATGGACGATAAACAAGAACGGCCGTCTCAACTGCCTGGCGATCAGCGTGAGCATCAGGCCAGAATGCGCGGCGATTGGCACAATTTAATAGAAGACTTAATTGAAGAAGGACGTCAAAAAGGGGTGTTTGACAATTTGCCGGGGCAGGGGAAGCCGCTGTCCTTGTCGAAAAATCGGTATGAGGGGGATATGGCCCTGGCTAACAACCTGCTCAAAGAGAATGACTTGAAACCGGCCTGGATTTTGCAGCGCGAGTATATACAAGAAAAAGTGACCAGACTAAGAGATGAGATAGAGCGCAACTGGCAGCGCCACGAGCGAGCTTACCGGCTGGCCGGCAGTCCGCTGCAGCATGACGCGCTGGTCATCAGTTGGGACAACGCCTGCCTGGCCTGGGAAGAACAGGTCGTGGCGCTCAACAAAGAAATCGAAACCTATAACTTGAAACGGCCGAGTGAGCGCCTCGAACTATTTAAGCTTAGGCTGGCTGAAGAACTGGAGCGGGCCGGGGCACGCCGTTACCTGAAAAATCTGACCTAATGCAAAAGTTAGACAAAACATTAAAACAAAGGGAGTTAAACCGACAATATATTGACAAAACCTTTGCGAGTATGGTATTATTGGCTCACGTTGATAAGTTGCTAAATGAAAACTTAAGGTACAAAGTGAGCATACCATGTCCAAAACCAGATTCACGCCAGAAGATCCCGATGCCAATACCAATGATGATTTTCTGCTGTCTGGCCCGCAGCAGCAACTGCCCGAATCGATTCCCGGCCTGCCCGAAGCGAACCTGAACAAAATTCCCGTCAATGATTTTCTGGCCCTCTATATGGAAGAGGCCTGTCAGGATGAACTGCTAACGGCCGAACAAGAAAAATATCTGGCCGAGCAGATCGTCGCCGCCAATGAGGCTCGTGCGCAGTTAGAGCAGGCAGAAGCGTTAACGCCGGCTGAAAAGGATGAGCTGGAGCAGTTGATCGTCTACGGTGATATGGCCCGTGACCGGCTGGTGCAGACTAACTCCCGTCTGGTAATTAGCATTGCTAAAAAATATTACAGCCGCGGTCTGGACTTTGTTGACCTGGTGCAAGAAGGGAACATTGGTCTGTTAACGGCCGTTGACAAATATGACCCCACCATGGGCAACCGCCTCAGCACCTACGCCACCTGGTGGATTCGTCAGTCGATTACCCGTGCGCTGGCCAACAAGAGCCGCACCATTCGCCTGCCCGCCCATCTCAACAGCAAAATTACCAGCCTTTACAAAGCTACGCGAGCCTTGGAACAAGAACACGGCCGTCAGCCCACCGTTGAGGAACTGGTTGACTATACGGAACTTTCCCCGGAGCGGATTCGCTGGCTGCGACGCATTACCCGTCCCTTAGTTGAACTGGAACAGCCACGGGGTGACGAACCGGATACAGAAGTAGGCGACTTCATAGAAGATCAGGAGACCCCGCGACCGGCCGACGTCGTGGCCCAAAGGCTGCTCCATGAGCATATCGCCGAAATCCTGACCCAGCTCAGCCAGCGGGAAGCCGCTATTCTTCGTCTGCGCTTCGGCCTGGAAGGGGGCGAACCCCATACGCTGAAAGAAGTGGGCGAGATGTTTGGCCTCTCCCGCGAGCGTATTCGCCAGGTGGAAAAGAGTGCCCTGCGTAAGCTGCGCCAGCCCGGTTTGGCCGGCCACTTGCAACATTTCCTGGCCTGACCAGGTTGTATTGGTCCAATCTTATTGTGAAAACAATTGGGGCATCGTAGATGAGCATCCGCCCCCTGAGGCTATCGCCCGCGCCGGCGATCTCCTTCACCGCCTCGACCGCCATCATCGCCCCCACGACGCCCGGAAGCGGCCCGAGCACGCCGGCCTCGGCGCAGGAGGGTGCGAGCCCCGGCGCCGGCGCCTCGGGGAAGATGCAGGCGTAGCAGGGCGTCCCCTCGCGCGGGGCGTAGACGCTGATCTGCCCCTCCCATTGCGACAGCGCCGCCGCGATCAGCGGCTTTCCCGTGGCGAAGGCCGCCCGGTTCACCAGGTAGCGCGTCTCGAAATTGTCGGTCCCGTCGAGGATCAGGTCGTAGTCGGCGAAAAGCGCCTCGGCGATCTCGGCGTCGAGCCGCCGGTTGTAGGGCCTCACCTCCACCGCCGGATTCTGCGCCTTCATCGCGATCTCGGCCGAAAAGACCTTGGGCATGCCGGTCCGGTCGTCGGTATGGATCACCT
>JAWOIM010000778.1:0-4947 GCA_046484685.1 Chloroflexota bacterium
GGCTGCAAGCAGAGGGCCAGATAGTTGGCCGAAATTGGCTCATCGGGGGGAATGGTGAACATCATGTGGGGCGGCTCTTTGAACTGGATGATGATTTCCGATACCTTATGGGCCAGCGCCTTGCCGGAGCGCAGGTAGAAGGGCACGCCGCGCCAGCGCCAGTTATCGATATACAGCTCCAAGGCAGCGTAAGTCGCCGTCTCAGAGTCGTCGGCCACGCCGTCGGTATCGGCGTATCCCTCGTACTGGGCCCGAACGGTCTGGCGGCAAATTTCGGCGGGGGTTAACGGCCGTATGGCCCGCAGCGTCTTTACCCGCTCATCCCGCAGGGTGTTGGCGTCGAAGGCGGCCGGTGGTTCCATGGCCACCAGCGCCAAAAGCTGCATCAGATGATTTTGGAACATGTCGCGCAGGACGCCCGACTGGTCATAATAGTCGGCGCGATGGCCCACATCGACCGTCTCGGCTACCGTAATTTGCACGTGGTCGATGTAGGTGCGGTTCCAGATCGGCTCGAACATGGTGTTGGCAAAACGAAAGACCAGCAGATTTTGCACCGTCTCTTTGGCCAGATAATGATCGATGCGGTAAATTTGATCTTCATTCAGGACGGTATGGACCACCTCGTTGAGGGCCTGGGCTGAGGCCAGGTCGTGGCCGAACGGTTTTTCAATAACGACGCGCCGCCATGCTGTCGACTCCTCTGTCACCAACCCCGCCTGGCCCAACTGGGTCACAATTGGCTCAAAAAAGCGGGGGGCCGTAGCCAAATAATAGACCCGATTGGCCGCTTCCTCTTCCAACTCCGCCAGAAAGGTTTGCAGCGCTTCATAATCGGCCGTTTCGGTGGCGTCGCCCGCCATATAATGGAGATGAGGCGCAAAATCGGGCCATTTTTTTTCGTTGAGCATCTCCGGGGCCAGTTCTTTCATCCCCTCCAACATCTGCTCCCGAAACTCATCGTCCGACCATTCCGTCCGCGAAAAACCGACGACGGCAAATCGTTCCGGCAAAAACCCTTTACAAAAGAGGCTAAAGAGACCCGGTATTAGCTTGCGCTGCGTCAGATCACCCGTCGCCCCAAAGATCACAACTGTAGCTGGCTTACTATTTTTGGACATTGTTTTTCCTTAAGTTTGAACCGCAGAGGGCGCAGAGAGCGCAGAGTTTTTTTGAGTGCGCGTTTCAGGCAGCAGAGACACTTTCTCTTTTGGTGATTTACGCACTTACTCGGAGGTTGAACGTTCGACTGAGCTCACGCCGAAGTCCTGTCGAAACCGGCTTCGACAAGCTCAGCCTGCGTAAGTCCTGTCTTTTTCTCTGCGTCCATCGTGTACTCTGCGGTTAATTCGCTTTCTTAACAGCGTGGCCACCAAACTGATTGCGCATGGCCGCCAGCAGCTTGGCCGCATAGCTTTCTTCCTGGCGGCTGACAAAGCGGGCCTGTAGGGCAGCGGTGATGACCGGCGCGGGGATATCCAGGTCAATTGCCTCAAAGACCGTCCAGCGGCCTGTGCCGCTGTCGTCCACCCAGCCGCGAATATCGGTAAGCTCCTGATCTTCGGCCAGGGCCTCGGCCGTCAGGTCCAGCAGCCAGGAACGAATTACGCTGCCAAAGCGCCAGATTTCGGTCACCTGGTGCAGGTCGAGATCGAACGCCTCTTTGGTTTTCAGGATTTCCAGCCCTTCGGCGTAGGCCTGCATCAGGCCATATTCGATGCCGTTGTGGACCATTTTAGTGAAGTGGCCGGCCCCACTGGGACCAACGTGGCCCCAACCCCGGTCGGCGGCCGGGGCCAGCGTTGCCAGCGCCGGCCGCATCTGGGCCACCGCTTCCTCGCTGCCGCCGACCATCATGCTGTACCCCTGCTCCAGTCCCCAGACGCCGCCGCTGGTACCTACGTCCACAAAGTGCAGCCCTTTTTCTTGGAGAGCGGCGGCGCGGGCCATTGTCTCTTTATAGTTGTTGTTGCCGCCGTCAATGATGATGTCACCGGGCGTGAGGATATTAGCCAGAGTGTCCACCACACTTTCCAGCGGACCACCGGCCGGCACCATCACCCAAACGGCGCGAGGGGAGTCCAGCAGGGTGACGAAATCGGCCAGTTCGTTAGCGGGTATGGCTCCGTCGGCCACGGCCGTTTCGACCGCCGCCTCATTCAAATCAGACACAACCACCTGGTGGCCCCCTTGCAGCAGCCGCCTGGTCATATTGGCCCCCATTTTACCTAAACCTACCATGCCTATTTTCATTTTGTTTCCTCTGTAAATAGGACGGAGGACGAAGGACCGAAGACGGAAGAACCTACTCCGTCATCCGTCCTCGGTCGTCCGTCATTTTCATTTATATGCTGGTGCGCCGCGGCGTACGTTGACTTATATGATATGATGGAGCAGGGATTGACAACATTTTATCACTACCATCATACAGGATGCCAATCCGTTGCGCACCCCTTATCGGCCGTACTCTCTGCGTTTACTTTGCTTACGCTCAGCACAAGTCTGTCCCTGTGCGTTAATAGTCACTGTATTTTACCTTCTTTTTGAGTTTTTTAGACAATGGGGACCAACCTTCACTTTGTCACCGTCGCCAGATGATGTTTGTTACTGCGCATTTCCCTATAGCCGATTATAATAAAAGTGATGGGCGCAGGTTGCTGCCCGTTGTAAACTATTTACCGCAAAGACGCAAAGGACGCAAAGTTCTTCTGGTCCGTTGTCTATATCCAACGCATGACCAGCATAAGGAGCATTACCATGATAAGACATGAACTTGTACAAGACTGGATGACCGATGATGTGGTCACCGTTGGCCCCGAAACCAGCCTGCCCGAAGCGCACCAGGTTATGACCTCGCGCCAGATCCGGCGGCTGCCGATTGTGGATGGCAACGGCCGTTTAATCGGCATTGTGACGCGGGGCGACGTACGCGGGGCGCAGCCCTCCCAGGCCACCACCCTCAGCGTGTGGGAACTCAACTATCTGCTGTCCACGCTGTCTGTCCGCAAAATTATGACGCCTGACCCCATTACCATTACGGCCGAGGCCACTATTGGTGAAGCGGCCCGCGTTATGCTGGAAAACAAGGTCAGCGGCCTGCCCGTCGTCGATGAAAGACACCAGGTCGTGGGCATGATTACTGAATCCGATATTTTCAGCATGGTGGTGTTGAATGAATGGCAGTTGGACCAGGCGGAAGCGGAAGTGTAGCGGACGATGGACGATAGACGGCGGCGATGGACGATAGACCATGGACCATGGGTTCGGCCGTTTGGGGTTGAAATTACAGGGTCAGGTACTGTTGTGGGTGGTTAATTGGCGCACGTGAAAACGGCCGTATATATCTGCCCCCAAACCACCCCAGACTCATATGGTGCCTGCCAGGCCAACAAAACAGACCCGACCAGATTGCCACCGGCCGCTACCGGGGCCCTGCTTTCGCTGTCGACCCAATGGGTGGTCGTGAACGCTGTTGTGCCATTCCGGGTCGCTCGCCAGTTTATTCTGTTTCTTCGCAATTATATGAATGGCACTATACGGGCAACGGAATCAATATACCAACCTGTTCACCCGTTCCATAACTCCGCTGGTGTTTTGATGCATTGTGGTTGTGTGTGATCTCGAAAAATTTGCATAAAATCATCTATTGTTATATCTGTAGCCTCTTCTAATCGAAGATAATGGCGATCTTGTTCAAAAATTGGAGAGAAGTCTTTGTGGCTGATTACATTGTTAGGCATGATTAAACGCAATCGCCCTGTTTGTTTTTCAGCAAAACATCCTATTACCATACCATTTTGAATATTACCATCAACCACATAACCAGCAGCCATACCTTCTTGCATATAAACTAGATTAAGCCGAAACGGTAAACCTCCTTCAAGTTCAAAACTCATCGTTTCAAGCCAAACCTCGTCAGGTGAACCATATTCAGCTAGAAATTCAGAAATAGACGGAGAATAAGCTGTGATTCCAATTAATATAGAGTGAGAAAAATTGTATGCGACCCGAACAGAAAAATCGTTTCGTTCTTCTATATATCCAATTCCGAGGCGGAGATATACCACTTCACCATTTACTTGATGTTCATAGAGGTCAAAACTGTAAGGGGATATAGAATGTTTTATCTCGTTAAGGCTGGTGATGCCGGGAATGGCTCCCCACCAACAAGGTACATCACAGTTCATAGGATTTGCCAGTAACTCTGCAATAGCTATCTCTAACTCCTCTCCCTCAAGCGTAGGTAATGGTGTTAGTGTGGCCCCAATAATATTTGGTGTAGCCAATCCCGAGACAATGGTAGCTGATGCTGCGGGTTTAACAATAGGGTCAAGTGTTATTTCGGTCATTACGGTTGTTATATTTGTTGGTGTAGGCAATGAAGTTGTTGTTAGCTCTGGCGTTGATTGAGACCTGATTGTATTCGTTATTGTGACAGTGGGTGAAGTTGCACTACTTGGCTCTGTTTCTGATTGACATGAAACAAATAGTATTACGATCATCAGACCCAAACTGGATAGAATTGAGGGTTTTAGTTTCATTGTGTAATTCGCCTCTCCTGGTTAATAACCAGGGCAATCCAGGAGGCCATATGGTATTCCATAAAATTAGCACGTGCTTGACCCATAGCAAAGTCATCGTCTGTAATTGGAGCCCATTGATTGTAATTGGGCGATTCCCATTTCCACGCTAGGTATCTTTACTCATGAACTGCTGTATAGAAGTGAACATCCCACCTCTGCCTTATCTCGATCTTGTCTTCTATTCGACGCACAGTGATATGATCCGTGGAGAACGCAAAGTGATGTGTTCTCCCAAATTATCTCCGCTCTCACATACCGGCGTGAAACGTGAAACGTGAAATCCTCACGTTTCACGTTTCACGTTTCACGTTTCACGCATCACGTTTCATGGTGAAATTGTAGGCTCCGCACCTGCAATTCTTTT
>JAWOIM010000781.1:0-7386 GCA_046484685.1 Chloroflexota bacterium
GTGGATAGGAGCTCGCAGGCCTGGTTACGCTGGTGTCTACAATATCGACGCCTGGCGGTAATAAACCTTTTATCCGAAAATAATAGACAAGGGAGCGGAGAGTTCTCCGCACCCCGACAACGGACGAGGTTGAGGCTTACATTCTCTACCTGCCCCTCATTTTCCGTGAATAGGCTTGTTTAGTCAGCCGGAGTTGCTATGCAGGTCCGGTTAGCTAGATAGGTAAATAGAAACGGCCGTTTTCTACGGAAAACGGCCGTTTTTATTTGCACAAATGCACCAATTTAGGGTATCCTTTAATAAAGTACTTAATCTACTACTCACCCTGCACTCAGAATTCTCTCATGGTTGTAAGATTTGAGAAACAGTGTAAGCCTTACCCCATTTTATTTAGCTCCCCAGAAAAGCACGGCCATGCAGCCGTTACCAATCCTTGCTGTGCCCCTAATTTTTCATGAAGATAAGTGTAACTTTAAGGAGGTGTCCCGCACGAGAGTTTATCTAAAATCCCTACTCATCTATCTGGTTAACTATATAATTCTTTTTGAAACATTCAAATAAGAGGAAAATGATGAAGAAAAATATGTTAAAACGAGGAGGGGTAATTGGCCTGGTGCTAATTGCCCTGTTATTAGCTATTAGCTGGGGCAGCAGTGCTTATGCTAATGATGCTGATGAAATAAGGCAAAACAATCATGAAGTTGAGGTAGATCCCCAACTATTGGCCGAAATGGATGAAAACGGCCGTGCCGGCTACCTGATTTATTTCAGCAACAAAGCCGACCTTTCCCCTGCTTATGCTATGGATTGGGAAGCACGCGGTCACTTTGTGGTAGACACTTTGCGCGAAACGGCCGAAATTAGCCAAAAAAATGTCCGAGCCTATCTTGAGGGGCAAGAAGTGGCCTATCGTCACTTCTGGATCGATAATATTATCGCCGTTGACTCCTCAGATATAACGGTCTTAAATGGCCTGCTCAGCTTTTCAGAAATTGCTACTATTCAGGCTAAGGTAGATATGTTCCTGATTGAGCCGGAAGGCAGGTCAGCCGAAACCGATATGTTGGATATTGCCACCCTTCTGGCTCCTGAACCCAACCTGGTTCAGGTCAAGGCAACCGATGTTTGGGCCTTAGGCATTCGTGGCGACGGCACTGTTATTGCCAACATTGACTCTGGTGTTCGTTACACCCACGAGGCGCTGGTAGACCAATATCGGGGCCATTTGGGCGGTGGGTCGTTTGACCACGACTTCAACTGGCTAGATCCTGATGGCGGTACCGTCATTCCCACCGATACCAACGGTCACGGTACGCACGTTATGGGTACGATGGTTGGTTATGATGGTGGTGCCAACGAAATCGGTGTTGCCCCTGAATCAGACTGGATTGCCTGTCGCGGCTGTTTGACCTCCAGTTGTCCACAGACGGCTCTTCTGGCCTGTGCCGAATGGATTGCTGCTCCTTACGCTATTGGCGATCCCGGCAGTGCCGATCCCAACATGCGCCCCCATGCCGTTAACAACTCCTGGGGTAACTGCCAGCAGGTCTATAACGATTGGTATCAAGGGGCTGTCGATAGCTGGCACGCCGCCGGCGTCTTCCCCATCTTTGCCAATGGCAATGCCAGTAACTGTGGCTACGCCTCCCCGCCCGGTTTGAATACGGTGGGTAATCCGGCCCGCTACGGCAACGTGACCGGTGTCGGCTCCAGCGGTACCAGCAACGGCCAATATGCCCCCCACTCCAACTGGGGTCCCACCGACAACCCGGATACGGTTAATCCGGAGCCTGGCTGGGCTGATTTAAAGCCACAGGTCATTGCCCCCGGCGTCACCATTCGTTCTAGCGTCATTGCCAGTGACTCCGCCTATGGCAGCGCCGGCTGGACGGGCACCTCGATGTCGGCTCCCCATGTGACCGGTATGATAGCCCTGCTTTGGCAGGCTGCCCCCTGTTTGATCGGCAACTACGCCACCACCGAAACCATCATTGAGCAATCGGCGACGCCTATTTTATATGATGATGGCAGCGGTCCCAGCTCGCCCAACCAAGCCACCGGCTGGGGAGAGATTGATATCTTAGCCGCGGTGCAGATGGCACAATCAATGTGTGGACCTTCCGGCTCAATTGAGGGCACTGTCACCGAAGATGGCAGCGGCACGCCGCTGGCTGATGTGAACATTGAAGCCACGCTGGATATGACCACAACCCTTACTGCCATGACCGATGCGCAAGGTGAATATACGATCAACTTTGCCCCAGTCGGTTTTTATACGATGACAGCGGCCGGTTTTGGTTATCTACCCGCTACAGTAACAAATGTGGAAGTTATCTCCGGCTCTATCACCACACAAGACTTTACCTTAACGCCGGCACCTAGTGCGGTCATTAGCGGTACGGTGTCAGATATAAACACCGGCTGGCCGCTTTATGCCCAAATCAGTGTTGATGATGTACCCGGCAGCCCCTTCTGGACAGATCCGGAGACCGGCTACTACAGCATTACGCTGCCACAAGGCACCACCTACGACTTTACAGTCTCAGCGTTTGTTGATGGTTACCTGCCCGAAGCATTAGCGGTTGGCCCTGTCACCGGCGATATGACGGTGAATGTAGGCCTGGATGTCAATGCCGCAAGCTGTAATGCACCGGGTTATGTTCCTGGCGCAGGCAGCGGTGATTTTTATGACTTTGAAGCGGACGATGGCGGTTTTGTGGGTACAAACGATTGGGAATGGGGAACCTACAGTTGGGCCGGTACGTGTGGAACTGCCTACCCGCCCCCCGGTGCTTATTCGGGTACAAATATGTGGGGAACGGTTCTCAACGATTGTTACAACAATCTGGGTGATTTCAGCGTTCTTTCTTTCTCGGCCGATCTTACCGGCCAATCCTCGGCCATTTTACAGTGGTGGGATTGGTACGATGTGTTTGAAACGTTTGACTATGGTGAGGTGTATGCCAACAATACTCTGGTTTATGACCGGGCCACTGCCTATGTAATTCCCACTGAATGGGAGCAGCATGAGGTCGATCTGACACCTTATGCCGGTGGCGTGGTGGATATTGAGTTCCGCATGTTTGCCACAACAGTTGTTGAACGAGCCGGCTGGTGGATTGATGATGTGCTGGTAGGTGAGCCTGCCTGTACACCGCAGGCCGGTGGTCTGGTTGTGGGCAATGTCTATGACGAGAATACCAGTGACACGCTGAGCGGCGCTCAGGTAGAGAATGATGGTGGTTATATGGCTACGGCTGTGGACACCCCGAATGATCCGGCCGTCGATGATGCTTTCTATACCATCTTTGCTCCTGAAGGCAGCAATGTCTTAACGGCAACTATTGCCGGCGGTTATGGTGCAGACGTGGCTATGTTAAACGTGAACGATGGTGAAACGGTTGGCCAGGACTTCTTCCTGCCTGCCGGCTGGCTCACCGTTGACCCGGCTGCCATGAATGTTACCGTAGAGCTAGGCTCTATGGCTACCTACCCGCTGACACTAACCAACAATGGTGGTTTAGCGGCTGATTTTACGCTTTCCTCTGCTATTGAAGAGAATTTTGAAGGCAGCTTCCCGCCTGATGGCTGGACAGTTATCGACAACGGTGGTGACTGTGTCTGGCAGCGTAATGATGAGGTGACAAGACCTAATTATGCCGGCGGTGACGGTTTCGCAGCTGCGGCCGACTCTGATCACTGCGGCAGCGGGTCCACGATGGATACCGAACTGCACATGCCTGCGTTTGATCTGATTGGAGCCACAGCGGCCAGTTTGGACTTCGTGGCGTCTTACCGTCATCTGGGCACAGGCTCTTTTAATGTAGACATCAGTACTGATGGTGGAGACAATTGGGACAACTTGTTGACCTGGACCGCCAGTGTTGACCCCACCGGACCCGGCGCACCCGTTAGTTTAGACTTGACACCCTATGCTGGCTTGTCTGATCTGATGGTGCGTTTCCATTATGATGCGGCCGGCTGGTATTGGTGGGCACAAGTCGATCAGATAGAAATTCTGGCCGATGGTAGCTGGCTCGATCTAGATCCGGACAGCGGCACAGTGCCTGCTTCTGGTGGTCAGATCGTAGTAGATGCCATCTTCGATACGACCGATGTGCCAGAACCCGGCCAATACACAACGGCCATTAATGTTGTTGAGGATACTCCTTACGCCGTGTCCTCGGTAGACGTGGTCATGAACGTAATTCCTACAGCCAATATGGGTTTGTTGGAAGGAACCGTTAGCAGCCAGGGGTATTGTGACAGTGATCCCTTCCCGGCAGCCGGTGCCGATGTGTTGATCGAAAGCGATACCAACACCTGGAATCGTACGACTGATGGAGATGGCTATTACTTTGCCTACATAGACGAGGGCCAGAGTCCATTAACGGTAACGGTGTCTGCTCCGGTTCATACCCCTGGTATGGAAACAGGCGTACTGATTACCGGTCAGATGACAACGACAGTAGACTTTGACCTGCGCTGGTTGGTGCCTTGCATTAGCACTTCAGATGATATGCTGTCTGTCACAGTTCTTAGCGGCAGCAGCGAGTCCCTAGACTTCACCATTATCAATGATGGTGGGGGCGACGCCGACTTTGAGATTCAGGAACAGGACGGTGGGTACAGCCCAATGATGGCTGCTGGCCATTCTCAGGTTACCAATATTGGTGGTGCCTGGGAGACGATGGCCCCCTTACCGGCCGGCCGTGTCTTTAATGCGGTTGTTGCTGACCAAAATGGGTACGTCTATGTCATGGGCGGCACCAGTGATGCCGGCGGTTTAACACCGACCGACACCAACTATCGCTATGACACAAATAGCAACACCTGGGCTACGATGGCAGCCATGCCTGCGACGCTAATGTCGCTTAACGGCGTTGAGATCAATAACAAAATCTACCTACCGGGCGATGCCAATACGGCAACCACCTACGTCTATGACATTGCCACCGATAGTTGGTCCGACATACCGGCTAATGGTGGTTACACTGCCCGCAGCCAGTATCAAGTGGTGGCCATGGGCAGCGACTTGTACGTTCTGGGTGGGATTGTGGCAGCAGCCAGTGCCAGCACCACTGAGGTCTGGAAGTTAGATACAACCAGCGACACATGGACAGCCGGCGTGCCGATGCAGAACACCCGTACCAGTTTCTCGGCGGCAGCGATTAACGGCGAGATTTATGTGGCCGGTGGGGTTGCCTTCCCCGGCTTTGCGCCTGATATGACGGCCGAAAAGTTCGACGGTACTGACTGGAGCTACATCGCCGGTGTGCCTAATGGTGGTGGGGCCTACACACGTTGGTCTTACAATGCCGCGGCGCACGGGGCCGATGGTTTGTGGTTAGCGGCCGGTCGCCGCGATGCCGGCTGGGCCGTACTGAACCATGCCGGTTATTACAATCCTGATACTGATACCTGGACTGATTCGCCTGACGTTCCCAGCCTCTCGCAGGGCCGGGTTTATATGGAAGGTGCTGTAGCGGTTGATGGATACTTCTATGTTATCGGTGGCCGTGATAGTGCGGGAGGAGTGATTTACACTACGAACGAACGGTTGTATGTTGGTTCACCCGCTGCTACTGACGTCTATTGGCTATCGCAGGATCCTGAAACGGGTATGGTCGCTGCCGAAGATGAGTTCGAGGTTCAGATTACCTTCACAGCTTTCCCGACAATGTCGCTGGGAACTTACACGGCAACCATGAATATCCTGACCAATGATCCGGTGAATAACCGCATCAATGTGCCTGTAACAATGCATGTTGTGGATGTAATTTATGGCGTAACGCTTGCTCCGGCGACAGATGCAGCTACGGGCGAGCCGGGTGAGACCGTTAGTTACACCCTGACAATTACCAATACCGGTAGTGATACCGATACCTTCACCCTGTCCGCCAGCGGCAACGACTGGTCAGTCGATCTGCCCGATGAAGTCGAGCTGGGTGCCGGGGAGTCAACAACCTTTACCGTAATGGTCACTATCCCGGCCACGGCCGTAAATGGTGATATGGATACGGTGATGGTTACGGCCACATCAACGGGTGATCCCGATCAGTCGGCTTCGTCTGAATTGACAACCACGGCTGAGGGTGAAACAGAACCGGAAGGTACGGTTCTCTACCTACCAATCGTCATCCGTAATTAACCTTTTATTGGGTAGTTGGTAGCTTTTTTACCAACTTAGTCACACAAAAGGGCCTCGATTTATTTCCAGGCCCTTTTTGCTTTTAAGGGGGAAAACGGCCGTTTTTATTTGCACAAATGCACCAATTTAGTGTATCCTTTAATAGATCAATTAATCCGCCACTCACCCTGCACTCAGAATTCCCTCCTAGTTATAAGATTTGAAAAATAGTGTAAGCCTTATCCCATTTTATTTAGCGCCCCAAAAAAGCACGGCCGTTTGCCGCCGTTGCCAAGCCCTGCTGTGCGCCTAATTTTATTACAATTGTATTTAAGGAGGTCTCCCGCACGACAATTTATCTAAAATCCCTACTCATCTAACTGACTAAATAATTCTTTTTGAACGTTCAAATAAGAGGAAAATAATGAAAAAAAATATATTAAAAGGCAGCGGGCTGATTGGCCTGGTGCTAATCGCCCTGGTGTTAGCTATTAGCTGGGGCAGCAGCAATGATGCAGCAGCATCAGCCGATGCCACCGAAATAGCCGCCGATAGAGAGATGGCCAGGTCATTGCCGTACGCAGAGGTGCTGTCGGCTCGGAGCCATTCTGGCATTGAAATTCGTCTACAGCAAGCGGTGTTTGATCCCATACAAGGCCCACCCCCCATTCCGACCAATTTAACGGCTGACGTCGAGGCTTTGTCAGCCAGTAACTATTACCTGGTTCAATTTGAGGGGCCGATTCAGCCAACATGGCGGGCCGACCTTGAGCAAAAGGGCGGCCTCATTATGGATTATGTGCCCGACTTTGCCTATATTGTGAAGCTGGATGCCGATCAGTTGGCCGGCGTACAGGCAATGGGGCCGGTACGATGGACCGGGATTTACGAGCCTGCTTTTCGCCTTAGCAACCAACTGATTCATGGTTTAACGAACCCTCGGCCAGAGGCAGTAATTGATCTGGTGCTGCGTTCTTTTGCCGCTGAGTCTGAGCATGCGCTGTCGGCCCAATTGACCGATCTGGGTGTAACGGTATTGAGCCAGGCGGCTGACGGCGGTGGTGGCACGATCTACCAGGTCCGGGTGGCGGAAACGGCCGTCGCCGATCTGGCCCATATCCCCGCTGTTGCCTGGATTGAACCTTACATCGAGCCTACCTTACACAACGAAATAGCTCGCAGTGACCTGGCCATGAATCAGGACAGAATCGAACAAGTGTTGGGTCTTTATGGTCAGAATCAGATGGTGGCCGTAG
>JAWOIM010000003.1:0-11280 GCA_046484685.1 Chloroflexota bacterium
AGAATATCATAGCCGCCCACAGCCGGATCGAGCAGCCGCTGCACAATCTCGATGGCAGCCGGCTGCTTTAAATCCAGCGCCAGTGAGCGCTTATTGCGATTCAAGACGCCGTGCCAGGTCGAATGTTCCCCGTCAAAGGGCGGTGTTTGGCGTACCAAATCAGGACGATTGGGCGCTTCAATGCGCACCACGTCCGCCCCCAGGTCGGCCAGCATCATCGAGGCAAAGGGGCCGGGCAGCAGGGTAGAGAAATCAAGGATTTTTAGGGAAGTTAAAGGGCCAGTCATCATAGGGCAATTGTACACAGGCTTGCTTGTTGTCATCAAGCAATTGATAAGTAACTTCGCTTGTTGGCTTGCTGTCAGGTATTATCGAGTATCATTGGCAACAGTTAGCAACAGATAATACAATTTCAGGAAACAAACGCTATGAGCAAATTTATCATTAATGGGGGACAGCCCCTTAGCGGCACCATTACGGCCAGCGGCAACAAGAATGCTGCCCTGAAGCTGCTGCCCGCCTGTATTTTGACCGATGAGCCGGTTATTTTGCATAACATTCCCAACATCTTGGATGTGCGTAATACAATTCTCATTTTGCAAGACCTGGGGGTAGAGGTTGAACAGCTAAAGCCCGGCAGTTGGCGGATTCATGCCCAAACGATTAATAAGACAGAACTAGACCAAGAACTGGCCAGCCGCATCCGCGCCTCCTTTGTTTTTTCGGGGCCGCTGTTGGGGCGATTCGGTCAGGCGACTCTGCCCTTGCCCGGCGGCGACGTGATTGGCGGCCGGCCGCTGGATACCCACATTCAGAGTTTGAAAGGACTGGGCGTCAACGTCACGCTGGCCGACCGGGGTGTGTTTCAGATGGATGCCGATCCGGTGCAGGCCGGCGGTTATTTGCTGCTGGCCGAAGCCAGCGTGACGGCTACAGAGAACACGATCATGACGGCCGTTTTAGCCCAGGGAGAAACCATCATCGACAACGCGGCCTGTGAACCCCACGTGCGTGACCTGTGCCACTTTTTAAACAGCCTGGGGGCTAACATCGAAGGCGTCGGCTCCAACCGGCTGACGATCCGGGGCGTCAAGCGGCTGCACGGTGGGGAATACACCATTGGCGCTGACTTTATGGAAGTGGGCAGCTTTATCGGCGCGGCGGCCATTACCGGCGGTGAAATTCGCATTCAAAATGCCGATCCCCACGATTTGGGTATGGTGCGTCTGGTATACGGCCGTTTAGGTATCCAGTGGCAAGTAGAAGGCAACGATATTATTGTACCTGCCGGACAATCCCTGACGGTTGAAACGGCTCTGGGCGGGCGTATTCCCCAGATTAAACCCATGCCCTGGCCCGGATTTCCGCCAGACCTGATGAGCATTGCCGTTGTGATTGCCACTCAGACGCAGGGTACCGTGCTGCTGCATGATTGGATGTATGAAAGCCGCTTTTTCTTTGTGGACAATCTGACCTTTATGGGGGCGCAGATTGTATTGTGCGATCCCCATCGTGTTATTGTCCAGGGACCTTGCCAGTTGTACGCCAATCCTCACGGTGTTCCCAGCCCCGACATTCGGGCGGGCATGGCCATGCTGCTGGCCGCTCTCTGTGCCGAAGGGGAGAGTACCATCCATAATATTCAGCAGATTGATCGGGGCTATGAGCGTATTGAGCATAAACTGCAAGCATTGGGGGCCAATATCAGCCGGGTGGATTAAAAACAAGTCATCCCATTTGACCCTAAAGGGAGCGTCCTGTATAATTCGAGGTCGCTTCACAAGCACACTAAATAGTCAGTAGTAAGTGGTATCCAGTAACCAGTGGGTGCTAAATTTTCTAACAAGAGCGTGCTGATGTGATGGCCTCGGCAATATGCAGAGGGCCATCATATTTTTTTGCTAATATAGGATGAAATTTTTCATTCTCATTTATAATTGCTAGAGGAGTGATTGAGACATGCCAAAGCGTACATATCAGCCCAAAAAGCGCCGCCGGATGCGGGTACATGGCTTTCGGGCACGGATGAAAACAAAAGGTGGCCGCAAGGTATTAAAGGCGCGTCGCGCCAAAGGCCGTAAGCTGCTGTCGGTAAAAATGAATAATCATATAAAGCGCATTAACTGGAACGGTTCATCGGCCACGGCCTATCGTTCTCACAAAGAAAGCGGCGGTTCAAAGGGCAGCAAGAAATAGTTGTTGCGTGCAGAGCAGCGTTTGCGCCGGGCAGCCGATATAGCCCATGTGCGGCAGGAAGGAACAGCCTGGCGTCATCCACTGTTGGTATTGTTAGCCTGCCCCAACGGCCGTTCCTACAGCCGGTTTGGTTTTGTAACCAGCCGGCGTATTGGCCCGGCTGTTGTGCGTAACCGTGTTAAACGGCGCTTGCGTGAGGTGGTCCGTCAACAAGTTGATGATATGACCCCCGGCTGGGACTGTCTTTTTATTGCCCGCACCCCTATTGCCACGGCAAAGTATCGGGTGGTAGAAACGGCCGTTAACCAACTTTTGCAGCGGGCCAACCTGCGGGCATAGATATAAAATGAAAACAGTTGCCCTGGCCATCATTCGCTTTTACCAAAAAGCGATTTCACCCCTGCTGCCCCCTAGCTGCCGTTTTACGCCAACCTGTTCCCACTACAGCTATGAAGCCATACATAAGTATGGGTTTATAAAAGGGGGGTGGCTGGCTGTTAGGCGCATTGGTCGCTGCCATCCATTTAACCCCGGTGGGTATGACCCGGTTCCTTAGCGACTGTCCAGAATTAAGTTTGTAGTAACGGCTTTAGCCGTCCAGACCGCTAAACATGTGCTGAGCGCAGCCGAAGTAGCGGTTACTACGAACCAAACCCGTTAAGCTATTTGCGGACAGTTACTTAACGTATTATAAAGCTGTCGTCGGGTGTGTCTAAGGCCTATGGCTTAAGCACAGCCCGTTACGCAAAGCTTTTGGAGGTTACTCTTTGAATGCAGTACAGCGGTCGGTGAAACGACCTTCTTTTTTTGTCATTGTTCTGTTAAGCTGGCTGCTGGTTGCCTGTACCCAGGTAGATAATGTCAGTTGGCCTGGACTGTCAACAGATGGCCAGCGTGCTTACGTTTCTTACGGACCAGGTATTGTAGCTTACAATGTGGAAGCGCGTGAAGTGACCTGGGTTTATGCCCCTGATCCGGGTCGCGTTAACTTTTATGCCGCCCCCGCTCTGGCTGATGGTCGCCTGATTGTGGGGGACTATGGCGCACCGGGCGGCTTTTTTAGCCCTAACGTTACCGTCACGATTTATGCGCTGGAAAATGGGGAACGGCCGGATCCGGCCCTGCTGTGGACAGAAGAAAACCTGGCTACGGACCGGATTGTGGCCCCCGCGCTCCAGGTAGGCAGCATTATTTATATGGGCACGGCCGATAACCAAATTTTGGCGCTCAATGCTGAAACCGGTGATCTCATCTGGCAATTTCGCACAAACCACAGCGTGTGGGGCAGTCCGACCTATAAAGACGGCCGTCTGTTTGTCACCTCATTAGATCGCTCGGTCTATGCTCTGGAAGCCGAAACAGGGGAATTGCTCTGGCAGCAAACGTTAGAAGGGGCTATTGCCAGCCAGGCCGTGGTCAATGAAGGCCTGGTTTATGTGAGCAGCTTTGCTCATGGTGTCCATGCCTTATCTGTGGAAAATGGCGAAGAGCAGTGGCGGGCTGAAGCTGATAATTGGGTGTGGGGTTCTCCGGTGCTGGACAACGGTATGTTGTACTTTGCCAGCGCTCAGGGGGATGTCCATGCCGTTGATGCCCAGACCGGTGTAGAAGTGTGGCGCCAGGAAATTATTGGTGCCGTACAGACAACCCCTGTTGTTCATGGCGATTTTCTCTACATTGCCTCGGAGCGCCGGGGTGAGGCTGGAGGTGGGCTGCTGACGGCGTTTTCATTGACAGAAGACGGCCGTCAGTTGTGGCAAAGCAATACGCCCGAACCTATTTATACCACACCGGTGGTTGTGGGCGATTCTATTGTGGTGGCCCTACAAAGTGATGACACCCTGCTCATCGGCTTTAACCTGGAAACGGGTGTCCAGCAGTGGCTTTTGCCACCACCCGAATTATAGTTTCGTAATGCCTGGTAGGCAGGCTATCACTGTCTCAAACAGTGACGCCCTGCACAACAGGCATTACAGTACATTACGGAAATCTTTATCTTATGTGGGACACACTCATACTCAATCCCATGATCAACGCATTGCTGCTGCTCTACGATTTAGTAGGCGGCAACTTCATTGTGGCGATCTCGATTTTTACAATCATTATTCGGCTGCTGACTCTGCCGCTCAATTTGCGCCAGCAGCGCTCCAGCCTGAAAATGCAGGAGATGCAGCCCCAAATCCAGGCTATCCAGAAAAAACATAAAGACAATCCGCAGAAGATGCAGGAAGAGTTTGCCAAGATTGGTTATAATCCGGCGGAAACACTGGCCGGTTGTTTACCGCTGGTCATTCAGTTTCCTATTTTGATTGGGTTGTACCAGGCCATTCTGGTGATGCTAGGTTCTACCCCTCAGTCGCTGTTTGAACTGACGCAGCGGGCTTACCCAGGGGTAGATTTAACGGGTCTGCTGCCCATTGACAACACCTTTGTTTGGCTAAATCTGGCCCAACCGGATCCGCTTTATATTTTACCGGTGTTGGTTTTTGCTACCATGTTCTTGCAGCAAAAGCTGCTGATGCCGGCGCCCCCGGCCAGCGGGGATAACAGCGACAACCCGGCAGCCGCTATGACCCAGTCCATGCTCTACACGATGCCCATCATGTTTGGCTTCTTTTCTTTACAGTTCCCGGCCGGCTTGTCGATTTATTTTGTATTGGTTAACATTATCGGTATTGGCCAGGGCTTCTATATGAAACGGTCGATGGCCGCCGAAAAAGAGCGACGGGCCGCGCTGAAGGGTAGTAACGGTGAAACCGATGACACCGGCACAGATGATGATACCAGTAGTAATGGCCGTGATGATAGTGGCAAGAGTAACAGCCAGAAAAGCGAAGGCAGCAGCAAATCAAAGAAGAAATCTAAACGCAAAAAGCGACGCTAACCGTTGAACCACAAAGGACGCAGCGAAAAATTTTGGCGTCCTTTTGCCGTGGTTTGACGCTGGCCCGGAACAGAGTGACGTAACAAACTTTTGCGGTGAGACAATTGAGGGAGAATAGGATATGGCTAACAAGCGAGAAATCGAAGCACGAGGGTCGGATGTTGAGGCGGCTATTAACAATGGCCTGGCCAAACTGGGGCTGACGCGCAATGATGTCATTGTAGAAGTGTTGGACGAGGGCAGTCGTGGACTGCTGGGTATCGGAGCGCGTGAGGCTGTGGTGCGTCTGACGGGGATGGCGGCAGCCAGCCCGCCACCGCCACCCAAGCCGCGTGTTGAACCGGCCAGACCTGAGCCGGCCCCATCCCCCAAACCAGCCCCCACACCGGTCATGACCCCTGCCCCTGAACCGGCCCCCAAAACGGCCGATTCGGTCAGGCCGCCCCCCCCTGTTTTTACCAGACCCGAACCGGCTGATATTGAAGATGACGAATTGAGCCAGGATGCAGAAGCTGCTTCTGAAATTCTGGGTACCATTCTGGACCACATGGGTATCGAGGCTGAGGTGATTACGACGCTGGAGGAGCCGGATGATAAAACGGGTCGCCAGATGGCCGTACTGCAAATTGTCAGCGATGAAGATTTGTCTATTCTGATTGGACCACGCGGCGACACATTGGGTGACTTGCAATATCTGACGCGCTTGATTACCGGTAATAAACTGCTGCGCCGCACCAATATTTCGGTTGATGTGCAGGGCTACCGGCAGCAGCGAGAGCTGGCGTTGACCCGCCTGGCTCAGCGCATGGCCGACAAGGCTATAAATCGTGGCCAGGCTTTTAGCCTGGAGCCGATGCCGCCCAACGAACGACGCATTGTCCATATGGCCCTGCGCGATTATGAAGGGGTGTATACTAATTCCGTCGGCGAAGGCAGCCAACGGCGGGTACGAATTTATCTTGAAGAGTAATGTATATAGAGCTGTAGTGCATAACGTGGTGCAGCCACAACCAAAGACTCTCACCACAGAGGGCACAGGGAACACAGAGTTTTTCTCTTTTGCTCTGTGCCCTCCGTGTTCTCTGTGGTGAAAAATTAACGCGCAAGGCGCAAGCTTGTACTGAGCGCAGCGAACGTATTTTGCGGAGTAACTCTATAACCAGGATGCATTACGCTCTATTGTTGACACGGCCGTTCCAGCCCGGCCAGAATCCAGCAGCCCATATCCCGTTCCAGCCAGCCGGCTGCATCTACCCAGACGCCGCCCACCAATAAATCCCAATGTAGATGGTTGCCTGTGGAGAGGCCGGTTGTGCCTACTTCACCGATAAGCTGGCCTGGCTCAACCTGCTGCCCTACCTCGGCCAGGACGCTGGAGAGGTGGTAATAGCCGCTGTAGATGCCCAGTCCGTGGTCGATGATGACCGCCCCCCCGCGCACATAGAGAAATTCGGCCAGGACCACCGTTCCCTGTGTTGTGGCCAGGACGGGTGTGCCGCCATAGGCACTGAAATCTACCCCTTCATGATAAGAGCGATAAGGCCCGCCATTGTAGGAGCGGCGAGCACCAAACGGGGCGCTGAGGGTTAAATAACTTTCGATGGGCAGTTGGAAGCTGGTTTGCCATTGGGGCTGCGGCGTCACGGCCGACCACAGTTCAAAAAGACGCTCTCGTTCCTGGGCAATTGACTCCTGGTCAATTTGGGCAGCGGTGCCGGTCAGCGTAAGCTGCTGGAAAATCCACTCATCATCCACAAAGCGCCAGGGCTGTATCCAGGCGGGCTGGCCTTCAACTTGCAGCAGGAGGGCCGGTTCACCCGCTCTGAAAAAGGCACCGGTTCCGATCAGGCCCACACGCATACGGCCGTTTTCTCCCCCGGCCCCAAAAATGAGCGGCCCGGCACCAACCAGTTCTCCCCGCAGAGTCCGGTCTGCCGCTAACTCCACCCGTACGCCTATCGCCTGCCCCGGCAGCGCCGGTGCGTGAGAGAAAGCCAGGTCGGTCAGGCCGAGTGGCAGTTCACGCGGGGGTGACTCTCCGCCGGGCAAGAAGAGGGGGCGGTAGAGCAGCGGCCGGTAAGGATGAGGCAAATTATGGCTTAGAGCCACCTGCCAGGGAGATTGGTTGTAGATCACGGCCGTTTGCAGCAGTCCCCCCTGATACGGCCGTAACAAGCGGCCGTTCCGGGAGACCGCCTCCGCCGGTAGGCGCACACTGCTGCCAATGGCCGGCTGCCGCTGCCGGTTGGGGTGGGGGTTAAGCTGTTGCAGCACGGCCGGGTCGGACTCAAAGCGATAAGCCAGGGCCGTCCAGGTATCGCCGGGGGCAACAGGGTGCAGCGCCGCTGAATTGGCCTGGGCGCTAAGGGTGGCTGGCGCTGGCCCTGACAAAACGGCCGTTGCCAGCGTCAACACCCATAAGATGACACCCCAACGCCGGTTCAAAATAGCCCTTGTATTCATGCCCCTATCATACCGCAGCCGACCAGACAGTTCCACTTCTATGATTCAGGGGCGGTGCTGCCTACGCAGGATGCCCGATATCCGCTATAATGTCTCCTTCGTAAATAGGACGGAGGACGGAGGACCGAAGACGGAAGGGCCTACTCCGTCATCCGTCCTCGGTCGTCCGTCATTTTCATTTATTTATTGGTGCGCCGCGGCGCATGTTGTCTCCTATGTCTACTGTTTACTTGAGCCTGGGCACCAATATTGGCCAGCGCCGTCAAAATTTGGAGCAGGCGGTGGCCGGTCTGGAAGAGGTGTTGGTTATAACGGCCGTTTCTCCTATTTACCAGACGCCACCCTGGGGCATGACTGCGCAGCCTGACTTTTTTAATTTGTGCCTGGCCGGGACAACATCCCTATCACCCCATGATCTGCTCCACTTTAACCAGCAGCTAGAAAAGCGGCTGGGTCGGGAGAAAACGGTCCGCTGGGGACCCCGTCTCATCGACATTGACATTCTCTTTTACGATGATCTGATTTTGGCGGATGAGGAGCTAACGATTCCTCATCCCCAACTTGGCCAACGCGCTTTTGTGTTGATTCCCCTGGCCGACATTGCGCCCAACCTGGTTCATCCACAAACAGGGCAGACGGTGAGAGAGATGGTAACGGCCGTTGCTGCCGATACTATCAAGCGTCTCTAGATTGACTCACAAAACTTATCTGACCGCAGAGAAAACGGAGAGCGCAGAGAAGAAAAATAAAGGAGAAATCTCTGCGTCCTCTGCGGTAAAAAATGAGAGGTGTCAGTCAACCAAACTGGCGTCTCGAGATTTGACAGACAGCCTCTTTTTGGTATAATTCCCCTTGCTATTCCTCAGTAGCTCAATGGCAGAGCATGCGGCTGTTAACCGCAGGGTTGTTGGTTCGAGTCCAACCTGAGGAGCCTACCAGGGGCGATGGGTGAGATACCTATCGCCTTTTTTGTTGGCAGAGGAGCAAAGTGGCAGAGTAGGCCGTTGCGCCCACGCAACCATGCAACCTTGCAACTGTGCCCTCTTGCACAAGGAGCGATAAATGGACGAACGGAAACCGGTGGCCTTGATTATTCTGGATGGGTGGGGCATTCGAGAAATGGCTCACGGCAACGCCGTGGTTCAGGCGCAGACGCCTAACACCGATCGCTGGCTGCGTACCTACGAGCGGTCTATTTTAGAGGCCTCTGGTGAAGCGGTGGGGCTGCCGGACGGTCAGATGGGCAACTCTGAAGTGGGTCACCTCAATCTGGGCGCCGGCCGGATTGTCTACCAGGACCTGGCTCGTATTAACAAATCAATTCGCGACAATGAATTCGGCCAGGTGGAAGCTTTGCAAACGGCCGTGATGCGGGCCAAAGCGAAGGAAGGTAAGGTTCATTTAATTGGATTGTTGGGATCGGGTGGCGTTCACAGCCACAGCCGCCACCTGTATGCTTTGCTTGATTTGTGCCATGAGCAAGGCGTAACGCCCATTATCCACGTTATTACTGATGGTCGGGACACGCCGCCGCGCAGTGGCTTAAGCTTTTTGCAGGAATTGGAAGCCTATCTGGAGGATCGGCCGGGGATCATTGCTTCGGTCAGCGGTCGTTATTACACCATGGACCGGGACAAACGGTGGCTGCGTACCCAGGCCGGTTATGAGTTGATGGTGTACCATCAAGGGATGGCCCATCAAGAGATGGGCCAAGAGGGGCAGGAAGGGCGAACGGCCGTTTCGGCCCAATCAGCCATCCAACAAGCCTACGATAATGACGTCACCGACGAATTTATCAAACCGGTGGCTATCGAAACGGATCAGGATGTGAGGGTGGCCAATGGGGACAGCCTGATCTTTTATAACTTCCGCGCCGACCGGATGCGCCAGATCGTCAGCGCCTTGTCTCTTCCCGACTTTATTGAGTTTGAACGACGGTCATTTGACGATCTCCATATTGTCACCATGACTAACTATGCAAACCATTTGCCGGTTAAGGTCGCTTTCCCCGACATCAGCATGGCCCATACGCTGCCCCAGGTTATTGAGGATAACGGGCTTAAACAGTTTCACGCGGCCGAGACGGAAAAATATGCCCACGTCACCTACTTCTTCAACGGCGGTGTTGAGCAGCAATATCCGGGTGAAGAGCGCTTAATGGTGCCGTCGCCCCAGGTGGCCACCTACGACCTCCAGCCGGAGATGAGTGCGCCGGAACTGGCGGCCAAGACCGCCGAGCGTATTGCTGCTGGCGTTGACGATTTCATACTGGTCAATTTTGCCAACCCGGACATGGTGGGCCACAGCGGCAATTTGGAGGCAGCTATCAAAGCGGTGGAAACGGTCGATGCCTGTGCTGCCCAACTGGTAGAGGCAGTTCTGGCACGGGAAGGTGTGGCCCTGGTCACGGCCGATCACGGCAATGCCGAACGCATGATTGATGAAAAGACGGGCACGCCCCATACTTATCATACCACCCAGCCTGTTTCCTTTATTGCCATTGGCCGCGAGTATATTGGTCTGCGTCCCAGCGGCATTCTGGCCGACGTGGCTCCCACCATTTTAGACCTGCTGCAGCTCCCTCAGCCGGCCGAAATGACGGGCCAGAGTTTGATAGAATAGTGGCTGACTATGCACACAAATGGCACCGACTTCCATACTTTTTTGAGCGAAACGGCCGTTTTTCTCTCCCAACAAAAGCGGCTAGATTATTTTCGGGCAGCGCTGCCTGATGCTCTCGATGAGCGGCTGGCGGCCATTGTCCAGCGTTACCTGGCGGCTGCACCCTCGCAGCGGCAGCAGTTTTTAGCCCAGTTTGACCGGCAGCAGCGTACCCTGTTGGCGCTGTTTGGCCACCGGGCGGCCACCCTGGCCATGCGCCGGCAGGAGCAGGCCTGGCTGCGCTGGGGTTTGCTGGGCGCGGCGCTGGCCAACTACGATACGACCGAGCGGCGCGGAATTGCCATCAGTCTGGCTATCTATCACCATGTGGCGCGCCAATTGGGTGTGAATACCGTGGATCTGTTTGATGAGATTGCTGATTGTGTCCAGGGTGACCTGGCCCCTTTGCTGCGCCAGTTTGGCCGGCGGAGCGATGTACGCCTGGCTCAATTCGGCTGGCGTGAACTGAACACAGCGGACGGCGTTCGCTACAAGTTTGATTGGGGGTAGGGGTGGCTGTCCCTGGTTATGTTTAAAGAAGTGTGGCCCCAATGACGTCAAAGGCCTTGACTTGATAAGCGGCGGCCGGGCTGTCAGGGAAGTCGTCGCTAAAGAGGGTCCAGATCATCAAGTCCCGGTATGAATTGTCTGAAAGCGGCATCCGCTGCCGCAGCGTGGCCTCGTGGTGGTAGCCCAACTTGCGGGGCACGGCGGCGCTGCGCTTGTTGTCGGGGTCACAATGGATCTCGACGCGGTTGACCTGGTTGACCGCGAAGGCAACTCTGGTTAAAGCGGCGGCTGCTTCGGTGGCCAGGCCCCGGTTAATGGTATCGGCGCGGATCCAATACCCGATTTCTAGCGCCTTGGCGCCCAGGCGCGTGTGCAGCCCGGTTCCCCCCAACACCTGTGATTCGTCCAAATTAAAAATGCCATAGACAAAATCCTGGCCCAGGTCGAACTTGCCCCGAAAGGAGCGCAGCAGTTGCACTTTGGCCGGCAGTGGCTCTGGTTCATTTTCGGCCCAGGGCAGCCAGGAACGCAGATGGTCCAGGCTGGCGTCAACGGCCTCTTTGAGC
>JAWOIM010000020.1:0-5134 GCA_046484685.1 Chloroflexota bacterium
GGGAGCCCGAGGTGGTCTGGTGCCCGGCGCCAGATCTCGCCGGCATGGCCGCTGCCCACGAAGGCGCCACCGCCGGCATCCGGCGCCGGTGATATTGTATGCTCCCTTGAAACCGCATCATATTCCGTTCCGAATAATGCCGGATCGGTCTATACATGGACCCTCCCGACAGGAGCGGCTCTCATAGGTGATCCATCGGCAGCATCGATTACTGTGACCTTCGGCACTGTCAGCGGAAGCATAACTGTCCGCGAGGTCAATGCCGCAGGATGCATAACCAACCACACACCGCTGCCTAGTTCCTTACCCCTTCGACGCCGAGACCTGGGCTTTGCTGCCCGGTTATTTTAACCAACTGCCCCGACCCGTTCACCTGCATATGTGGGGCAGTGAGCGGGAAACGGAGGACGAGCAGGAAACGGCCGTTCTCTGCCGCACCCTGGCCGAGCATTTTGAGAAGATACAGTTCCGTCTCTTTCCGCGCCGGATCAATTATGACTTTTACCCGGTGATTGGAGTCATGGGTGAAGAGGAGGAAGACAGAGGACGGAAGACGGAAGACGGAGATTCGTCCTCTGTCCTCGGTCCTCCGTCTTCAAACACAATTGATTACGGGGTCCGCATCGTGGGTTGGCCGGTCGGGTATCAGCTTACGTCACTGATTACGGCCATTCAGGTTGTCTCTTTTCAGGGACAGACGCTGGAACCCAAAACGCGCGTCCAACTGCGCGGCCTCAAGCAGGAGGTCTCGCTGCAAATCTTAACGGCGGCCGACAATGAAACGGGGGCGCTGGTGGCCAAAAGCGCCTTTGGTTTCTGCCTGGCCCACGAGCAGGTTCGCGCCTACCTGATCATGGCCGACCGCTTTCCCGAAGCCATGTTCAAATTCTCGGTCAACCGGCTGCCCCATGTGGTGATAAACGGCCGTTACCACGTTGATGGCCCCCTTTCAGAAGAAGAATTGCTCAAGCATATTGCCCGCGCCCTAAAAAATTAAATACCGTACACAAACCGGTCGCCCCCCCAACATTATCGTACGCGAAGCGGTCGCACCGCGACATTACCGAATACCGCTCACCGATTACTACCCCTACTCATCCTCATGCAGCCGCCATTTATCCGCATCCTTTAACCGTGCTTCGGGGGTGGGTGAGCCACTGAGGAAGGCCCCCCATTTACGGCCTAAACGGCGTGCCCAGGAACCAACACGGGTCAGCCTAAAGAGCAGTCGCCGCCAGTTGCGATTCATCAAGGTAATCTCCGGGCGGGTCACGTTCCATTTGACCACGGCCGTAGCCCAGGTCAGCCCGCCCCCAAAACCGACAAAAACGATATTGTGGTCCGGCTTGAGCAGCCCGGTTTCGGCCGCTTCGCACAGGGCAATGGGAATAGAAGCGGCCGAGGTGTTGCCCAACCGCTCCAGATTAGTGAAGAATTTTTCGGAAGGAATTTTTAGCTTTTTAGCGGCCGTTTCAATAATGCGCGAATTGGCCTGATGGGGAATAATCAGATCGACCTCGGCCAGGGTCAGGTTGGCCCGCTCCAATACTTCTTGGATGGAACTGGCAACGACCTGGGTGGCAAAGCGGAAGACTTGACGGCCGTTCATACTCAGCAATTTGTGCTTCCGGCTCTGTTGATTGTAATATTCCGGCCCTAAAAAGGGCATTGGGTTGTTGTTGACTGTCGGTAACTTCAATAAATCACCACCCGATCCGTCCGAACGCAGTTCCGAGGCCAGCAGCCCGCCCGGTACATCCGAGCCTTGCAGCACTACCGCCCCCGCGCCGTCGCCAAACAGAATGCAGGTGCCCCGGTCGTGCCAATCTAACACCCGCGACATCGTTTCGGCCCCAATAACCAGCGCATACCGGATGGAGCCGGTGGCAATGGCTTGTGAGGCCATGTTCAGGGCATAGACAAAGCCGGAACAGGCTGCGCTCAGGTCAAAGGCCCCCGCTTTTCTGGCCCCTAATTGGTCTTGTATACGGCAGGCGGTTGAGGGAAACATCGCTTCGGGAGTGGAGGTAGCCACAACAATCAGGTCAATTTGCTGAGCCGGTACGCCGGCGACGGTCAAAGCGCGTACAGCCGCCTCAAAAGCAAGTGAGGTAGTTGTTTCCCGCGGACCGGCCATGCGCCGCTGGCGGATGCCGGTGCGCGTATATATCCATTCGTGGGAGGTATCAACGACACGAGCCAGGTCATCGTTGGTGACAATTTTCTCCGGCAGGTAACAGCCCCAGCCGATAATATGTGCATATTTCATAGTCTTTCCTCTTCAATAACAGCCAACTCCCAGACGTTCAACTTTTGCTAAAAGCTGACTGCCTACTCCCCTGCATACCAAAACACAGGCCAATAGTAACAGTTGCGCTATAAAAGACCAATCGTATAATCTGGTAGAGGACAGCGGATTAGGGGAAGGAACGGATTTTGGGGGTAGTTTGTAGTAACCGCTTTTGCGGTCAGACGGCTAAACATGTGCTGAGCGCAGCCGAAGTAGCCGTTACTACGAGCCTGGACCTTACCCCATGGCTAGAAGAATGAGTATAACGTTATGGAAAAACAAACGAAAAAACGCGCCTTTTGGCCCTGGCTGGTGAGCTGTTTGCTGCTGGGCTGCTGCTGTGGGCTGCTGGTGCTAGGGGCGGGCTTTTGGCTGCTTGAGGAAAGTGGGGAATGGGACCCGTTTGTTAGTGAACTGTGGGAATGGCAGGAGGCAACGCCCTGGCCTGCGCCGGCTGCCACGCGCACGGCCGTTTCTGGCGGCCTGTCTGCGCCGGAGATAACGGCCGTTGTCCCGCTCGTGGAGCGAGAAGCCACCCCCACCACAGCCCCCCCTCCGGTCAGCCGCCTGCGCCAGCCGCCGCCCGATAGGATTGAGCAGCGCCCCCCAGCGCCCCGGGCTACGGTCGATCTGGGTCGCTTGTACCGGCTCACCTTTCCGCCCCATGATTATTACGAAACGGCCGTGCGCCTGGGAGGGCATCCGTTAGGGCCGCGCCAGGTGGGTGAGGCCAGCTACCGGCTGGGCGACCGCCAAACTTTTTTCCTGGAAGACGTTGAAGTTGAAGCCGAGCTGCTGGTTATTGGCCAACAGGCTGCTTTTTGGGTGGAGCGAGGCGTCAATGTTGATCTGGCCGAATTGCGCGAGGTTTCGCGGCGGCTGGATACAACACTCTACCCCCGGCTGGTGGCCCTCTTTGGCCAACCGGGTGGTGGTGGTCTGGATGAGAATGGCCGTTTTGCCATCCTCCATACCCGCCTTGGCCTGGGGCTGGAACTGGGCTACTTTACCAGTGTGGATCTTTATCCCGCCAGCCTGTTTGAGACCTCCAACGAGCAGGCAATGGTCTACCTGAACGTCGACGAACTGGAGGTGGGCAGCGAACTCTATTACGGCACGCTGGTCCATGAAATTCAGCATCTCATCCAGGGGAACGTAGACCCTAATGAGAAGGCGTGGCTGGATGAGGGGCTGTCCCAACTGGCGGAACTTTACCTGGATTTCTACACGGTAGATACGCTGCCTTATTTAGAAGCACCGGGCATCAGCCTCAACTTGTGGCCGACCGACGAGGAGGAGGCCGACGCCCATTATGCCGCCTCTTATCTCTTTGCGGTCTACTTTTGGGAACAGTTGGGAGAAACGGCCGTCCAGGAATTGGCCCGCCATCCCGCCAACGGCATCGCTTCCGTCTGGTCGGTGCTGCAAGGGTTTGCTCCGGAACGGCCGCTGCCCCACTTTGTGGCCGACTGGGCCGTGGCCAATCTGCTCGATGACCCCGACGCCGGGCCGGTCCATTACTACGAAAATTTGCTTCTGACAGAATATCCCGCCACCGTCCATACCGCGAGCGTTTTGCCGGAGGCGTTGACCTCTAGCCTGCCCCCTTTTGGCGTCGATTATATCGCTCTGGACGTGTCGGGACCGATTGTCATTAGCTTTGCCGGGGATACAGCCGTTGCCCTCAGCAGCAGCCCGCCCCCGGAAGGGCGCTGTTACTGGCTGGCCCCGCCCATGAACGATACGGCTGCATCCCTGGCGGGCACCTTTGACCTGACCGGCTTAACACAAGCCACCCTTACCTTTGACACCTGGTTTGATCTGGAGCCGGGCTGGGATTTTGCTTATGTGACTATTTCGACCGACGGTGGAGAAAGCTGGTCGCTGCTGAGGCCCCATTACGCCAGTGCGGGGGAATTTGGCCCCGGCTTCACCGGCTACAGCGGGGACATCGGCGATAGCCTCGCCGATACCATCCCCGATACCATCGGCCATGGGGGCTGGCTGTCAGAATCAATTGTGCTGGATGCTTACGTAGGGCAGGTGGTGGAGATTCGTTTTGAGGTTTTAACCGATTATGCCATTCTAGGCCGGGGTTTTGCCGTGGACAACATCGCCATTCCTGAACTGGGCCACTTTAGTGGCGCAGAATTGGCGTGCAGCCATGATGGCCAGCAGGGGACGCAAGCGGCCGTTGAGGGCTGGCAGGGGCAGGGCTTTGCCGCCACCGGCTGGCAGCTTCCCCAAAAATGGGCGCTCCGCCTGGTCACCTGGGGTAACGAGGGCCGCACGCCTACCGTCACCCCCCTGCTGCTGGACGAGTTAAACCAGGGGGAATGGACCGTAACGTTGGGCAATGAGGGTGGGGTGTTGGTGGTAACGGCCGTGACCCCCTTCACCGAAGCAGAGGCGAACTACTGGTTATCGGTTATCCGTGATCCGTAAGCGGTAATCCGTTATCGGTGATCCGTAATCTGTTCCCGACCACCGTACACGAAGTGATCGCACCGCGACATTACCGTTCACCGTTCACCGTTTACCGCTTACCGGCTTTCAGGCGTTCAAACTCTACTTCCATCTCCAACTGCTTTAGTTGGCTGGCCCGTTTGGCCTCGGCCAATGCTTCTTCCCAGCGGTTGACGGCCTGCTGTCGCAGGTCATTCCCCGAGGCCGGCGTCAGCAGCAGCGCAGTTACGCCGCCTACCAACGCGCCACAGATTGTTCCGGCCATAAAACTAAACACTTTGTGCATATCAAACCTCTTTTGAATGACGAATTATGAATGACGAATTACGAACTGGTTATCATTATACCAACGCTGGTTGTAAAGGAGCAAAGTGGCGG
>JAWOIM010000088.1:0-8537 GCA_046484685.1 Chloroflexota bacterium
TTTCCGACATTCCCTGGAATGGTCCCATTGGAGCCGTGCGTGTGGCCTATATTGATGGCCAACTGGTGGCCAATCCCACCATTCCCGAAATGGAAAACAGTACGCTGGACCTGCGTCTGGCCGCCACCCGCGAGGCCATTATCATGGTTGAAGCCGGGGGCAACGAAGTCAGTGAAGACCTCTTTGTCGAAGCACTGGAATTTGGCCATAAGGCGATTCAGCCGCTTATCGACCTGCAAGAAGAGATGCGAGCCGCCGTGGGCAAAGAGAAACGAGAAGTGGCTATGGCCAGTCTGGATAGCGAACTGGTAACGGCCGTTAAAAATCGGCTCAACAACCGCGTGCAAGAAATTGTGGCCGCCCACACCGACCGCAGCGGTCGCAGTGAATCAATGCAAGCGCTGCGCGAAGAAGTCGTGGCCGCCTTTGTGGCTGAAGACGAAATGGCCGATGTCAAAAGCATCACCGAAGCCATCAACAAAGAATACAAACAGGCCGTCCGCACTCAGATTCTTTATGACGGTATTCGACCCGACGGCCGCGGTTACAGCGATGTACGCGAGTTATCGTCCGAAACCGGTATCAGTCCTAAAGCCCACGGCTCCGGCCTCTTCCGGCGCGGTCAGACTCAAGTTCTTTCTATCGTTGCGCTGGGCACCCCCCGCGAAGCCCAAAAGCTGGACGGCCTTTACCCTGAAGATACCCGCCGCTATCTGCACCATTACAACTTCCCCCCCTTCTCCACCGGGGAAACCTGGTTCCTGCGTGGCCCTAAACGGCGCGAGATTGGCCACGGGGCGCTGGCCGAAAATGCTTTGCTGCCCGTCATTCCCAGCGAAGAAGAATTCCCTTACACCATTCGCGTTGTCTCCGAGGTTCTTTCCTCCAACGGCAGCACCAGCCAGGCCAGCGTTTGTGCCTCCAGCCTGGCCCTGATGGATTGTGGTGTGCCCATTCGCAAACCGGTAGGCGGCATTGCCATGGGTCTCATCAAAGAGGGCGAGCGGTACGCCGTGTTGACCGATATCCAGGGCATGGAAGACCATCTGGGTGACATGGACTTCAAAGTGGCCGGTACCAAAGATGGCATTACGGCCATTCAGATGGACATGAAAATCAGCGGCATCTCCAAAGATATTATGGCCGGTGCTCTGGAGCAGGCCCGTCAGGCTCGTTTGCAGATTATCGACTCGATGCTGCAAACCATCCCTGAACCGCGTGCCGAGCTGAACCCCAACGCGCCGCGTATGGAGACAGTCAAGATTGATCCCGACAAGATCGGGGCGATTATCGGTAAAGGTGGCTCCACCATCCGCAGCCTGGAAGAGATGTACGATGTTTCCATTGACATCCAGGAAGATGGCACCGTCTTTGTGGCCGGTGTGGACGGGCTGAAGACGGACGAGGCGGTTCGGAACATCGAAACGCTGGCTAAAGGGCCAGAACTGGGTCAGATTTACACCGGCAAAGTGGTGCGCATCACCGACTTTGGGGCCTTTGTAGAAATCCTGCCCGGCGCCGACGGCATGGTTCACATTTCCCAACTATCAGCCGACCACCTGAAGCGGGTAGAAGACGCGGTACGGTTGGGTGATGAGGTCATGGTGATGATTACCGACGTGACCGGCGACGGCAAGATTCGTCTCTCACGCAAGGCGGTCCTGGAAGGAATGACGCTGGCCGAAGCGCAGGCCGATGACCGGCCTGGTGGCGGCCGCAGCGGCGGCAATCGCGGTGGCGGTAATCGCGGCGGCCGGCGCAACTAAAACGTGAGAACGTGAAGCGTGAAACGTGATACGTGAGGTCTTCACGCATCACGTTTTTCGCTTCACGCCTATAGCTTACCCTCAAACGATGGATAACCGATTCGTTTTTCGACGGGCGCAAGCGGCGGATGAAACGGCCGTTCGCGCCCTGTCTGCTTTAATCTGGGGTGGGGAAGATTACGTCGCCGAAACCTTCCACGACTGGCTGGCCGATAAAACGGGCCAGTTTACCGTTGTTTATGAAAGGGATACGCTGGTCGCTTTTGGCAAGTTAAGCCAGCTTAGCCCCGGCGAATGGTGGCTCGAAGGATTGCGCGTACATCCCGACCAGCAGGGGCGCGGTCTGGCCCGGCTGCTGCATGATTATGCCTTAAAACTGGCCGACGAAATGGGCAGCGGTACGCTCCGCTTTTCCACCGCATCTACCACGCCGGCCACCCATCGCCTGGCCGAGACGACCGGCTTTACCCGCACGCAGGTGAGGCTGTGGGCCGGGGTGGAGCAGGTGGAACAGCATGTCTCGGTTGAGCAGCCTATAGCTACCTTTGTGCCCATAGAGCGGGGGGAATTAACGGCCGTTGCCACCAAACTTAGCCAATCCGACCAGTTCGCCGCCTGTGGTGGCCTGCTGGAGCATGACTGGAAGCTGTGGCTCATTCTGCCCCGTCTGGCACAACTCCAGGCCGAGCAGCGGCTTTTTTGGTGGAGCGTCGGTAGTGGCTCAAATGGATTGGTCATCCGCACCCTATCCGAACGCAGTGCCAGCCTAAGCTACTTTCAAGCCGACCCCGCTGACTGGTCCCACTTGTTAGGCGATGCTCGCCGTTGGCTGCTGGCCACCGGTGCGGCCGAAATTCGCACCAAGCCACCCAAATCTGCTACCGTCAAAGCGGCCCTGCTGGCAGCCGGCTGGACCGTAGACGAAGAATTTGAGCTGTGGGGCTATGAACGGCCACTTCGATAACCCGGCGCAAGCTGTTAGCAGACACGTCGTGCGTATTCCGTATTTTGTAGGTGATTACAGTTTTTTCGGAATCAGGCCCAATTGGTGTAAAATCTCTACGCAATACGCACTACGCAATACGTCTTTACCTTAACCAATAACTAACCATAAGGAGACTCCATGTCTAACAATACAAATAATGATGAATTCGAGCCAGATGTGCTGGCCGAAACAGAAAACTTTGCCATCTGGCGCAGCCAGGAAGAAGATGACACCCTCTATCACGTCGAGCTGGGGGGCGTTACGCTCCATCTGACCGCCGAAGAGTGGGAAGAGTTTGTAACGTTGATTGAAAGCGCGGACTAATACCAAGTAAGAAGCGAGAAGTAAGAAGTGAGAAGTGACTTTTCACTTTTTACTACTTACTTTTCCCTGACAACGGGGAGGAAACCCGCGTGGCTGATACAGAGACCGTTGCTTACAGCCCGTTAATCCACGACATGGCCCAGGAGGAACGGCCGCGTGAACGCTTGCTGCAGGTGGGAGCCACGGCCGTTTCTACTGCCGAACTTTTGGCCATCATCATGCGTACCGGGGCCGCCGGCGAAAGCGTACTGCGTCTGGCCGAGCGGCTGCTGGTGGAGTTTGGCAGTTTGCCCGGCCTGGCCCAGGCGTCGATTACCGAATTGCAGCGGGTCAAAGGCATCGGCCCGGCCAAAGCCATTGAAATTAAGGCCGCGCTAGAACTTGGGCGGCGGTTGATGGCCGCCGCCCCAACTGAACGGATGCGCGTCACCTCACCGGCCGACGCCGCTAACCTGCTCATGTCAGAAATGATGTTTTTAGAGCAGGAGCATCTGCGCCTCATTTTGATGAACACGCGCAACGAAGTTCTCAAAACGCCCACTATCTATATTGGCAGCCTCAACACTTCGGTAGTGCGCATCGGCGAACTGTTTCGCGCCGCTATTAAGGAAAACGCGGCTGCTTTTATTGTGGCCCACAACCACCCCTCCGGTGACCCCTCCCCCTCGGCCGAAGATGTCAACGTCACCCGCCAACTGGTTCAGGCCGGCAAGCTGCTGGACATCAGCGTCCTGGACCACATCGTCATTGGCCGGCAGCGGTACGTTTCTTTGAAAGAACGCGGCCTGGGATTTGATTGACAGGTCACAAGTTTTGCTTGATTGACCTCCACTTGCCATGAATTTTGAAATTCTTGGAGATATTAATGATGTTGAAACAATAGCAACCGGACGCGGTGTCCAAATCCGCCGTTATTTGGAGCGCACCTATGGCAGGGGACGGTGGAGAAAGATGAAAGGTTTTGCAACTGTTCAGTTGGAGAATGGCCTCATATGTGAAGCTGAGATACACTGGTATGAAGCACACGGTATTGGTCGTAAAGACTTCAAAATTAAGAGGGTAATCCAATGAGTGACTTTGTGATCTGCATCGACAATGAGAGCAATCCGGCCAGTCTGATTGTTGGCAAAGTGTATCGAATCATACCAGACCTCGTTGCTAAAAAGCTGGATATGGTTCGTATTATTGATGAAGATACGTCAGAAATTGATGGTTATCTTTATCCTGCATCTATGTTTGCCCATATCGACCTTCCGGAAAATGCTGAGCGAGCCTTGATGGCTGCGTATTGATTGCCAATCTGGGGCTGGGATGAGTCAAAAGCGTATTTTGTTAAACGACAAGTTAGGTGAGCCTTACCGGCCTTTTCGGGAGGAGCCGTCATTGACGGTAGCCGAAAGCTGGGCACCCTGGTGGCTGGAAACGGATGAAACAGGACCAACCTGGCAAAATCGCCGCCCGGTTTTTGACCGCTTTACGCTGGATAATCAGCCGGCGCAGCAAGTCAGCACCCCCTGGGGAACACATACGGCCGGCCTGTGGCAGCAGGTCCCATCGGCCCGTGGCAATGAGTATGAGTTAACAGTAGAAGGGCAGGCCTGGTCCAGCGATGATCCCAAGCCGGGCAGCCGGCTGGAAGCCAGCGACGTCAATATGCAAATTGGCCTGGATCCCAGCGGCGGCCTGGATCCGGAAAGCCCGCTCATTATCTGGAGCGACATCTACCAGCCGCTTAGCCATTGGCAAACGCTGCGCCTGGTGGCTGAGGCGGAAGCCGACGTGATCACCATTTACCTCAAATCAGCCCCCACGCTGCCTAAACGGCAGCAGACCATTTTCTGGCGCAACGCCTTTTTGCGCCCCATTGGTCGCCACAAGCGCAGCATTAATATTGTGGGGGCGGGAGATACACATATTGTGGTAGAACCGGAACGGCCGCAGCCGGGCGAAGAAGTAACGGCCGTTATCTCCTCTACCCGCACGCACCAACAGGTCGATCTGCACGTTAAACGGCCCAACGGGGAGCCGATCAGGGTCGCCAGCCAGGGGCAAACGATGGACGAGGGCCGCACCGTCTGGCGCTACGCCTTTGACACGGATATAGATGGATTGTATGAAGTCCGCTTTATTGGAGATAAAGGAGCGCGGCTGCTGGCGCTGCGGCTGCTGCGCGTGGCCCGCGAAGTACAGTTGGTCCCCAGTGATTCGGCCCGCACCACTTATAAGCGGGTCTACGTTCTGCTGCCGCCTACCGCTGATGAGAAATGGCTGCTGGCGGCGGCCAAAGGGGGGTTTAACGGCCGTTTTACCATTGGCTTTTCGGCCGATGACGCCGGGCTGGGGGATTTGGAAAACCGGCACGTCCTGGCTATCAATCCGCACCATTGGCCCCAGGTGTTAACGGCCGCCTGGTTCCAGCAGCATTATCCCGGCGTCACTTTCACCCCCATTATAGCCAATAAGCCAGCCGATCTAGAGCATTGGCTGCACCATTGGCCAGGTGGTTAGGTAAGCGGTTATCGGTTATCGGTTATCCGTACGCGAAGCGGTCGCGCAGCGACATTACCGTACGCGAAGCGACATTACTGTTCACCGGTTACCGAATACCGTTCACCGTCCACCGGGCTACTCCTGAGCGATCAGGGCCACATCGACTACATCCACCTCAAAGCTGTGGCCAGAAGAGATGAGAGAGATGCTGTCAATGAAGCTGGGGGGGGCAAAGCCCTGGCGGGCCAATTCCTCATGAATATCCAGCTCTAGAAAATAAAACTGGTTGGCCGGGATACGCTCATGGTCACGCTGGATCAAGGCGCAGGGCATACAAGCCCCGGGATTACCGCCATCGTCATCGGTAGGCGTACCCATCACGTAAAAGCCATGCTGAAATTCCCGGCCGATCCCACTGCTATCAATATAGTTAATCAAGACAAAAAGTGGACATTCACTCCCCCGAATACCGCACACCTCCAGGCTTTGGTAGACAATGCGAAACGTTACATTTAGACGCAATGACTGAAAGTCAATCACATCCTGGTTAATAGTTTGGCGCACCTTGACATCGGCATGGCCCTGGCCGGCACGGGCGATGTGGAGGGCAGGTATACCGTCGACTTGACGCACTTCGGTCATTCCGCTTGGCTGATCTTCCCGTTCTAAGCGCCAGGCAAAGAGGGACCAACGGCTAAGGCCCTGGCTAAAATCTCCGTTTTGCACCAGGTTGCGCTCGGTGGTCAACGGCCCTCGAATTGGCTCTCCCTGGGCAATAACGGCTCGCTGGTCGGCCGTCAGCATCAGGGTCTCATTTGCGGTCTGAATAGCCGCTTCTCCTTCCTGAACGGCAACCTGGGTGCGTGTACCGTTGACTTCTATGGAATATTGGCCGGTCTGGCGCAGATAGACAGTGGTATGGGGCGTAATGAGGGTGAGGTGAAACGGCCGTTCTCCCACCTCAGGCAGCGTAACCCGCACCCGCCCGCTGTTTAGATAAAGCCGGGCCTGTTGAAATTGGTCGCTCAAAGCAAACCGGGGCTGCTCGGCTCGGAACAGGTCCATCTCTGTGTTACTGTACAATTGCAGTCGGGCCAATATCTGCGCCTCATCAGGTGTCAGAATAGTAAAGAGGCCGGTGGCCGTGACGTTGGTAAAGACCATGGCCCCAATTTCCACCTCGCGCGGTGGTTCGTCAGGCAGCAAGACTAACCTGTTGCCGGCGGGATCAGTTATGCCTACTGTGCCGTTATTGGCATTGAGCATCAACTGCAAGGGGCGTGTGGCATTATTAAAGTAAGCATTAGTACCATAAGGGACCAGCACCAACAGCAGCAAAAAGAAGCCAAAGCTGCCAACCATAACAAACCAGGCCAACTGCTGCCGCTTCTGAAAAGTTTCGGGAGAGGGATCTTGCGTTATAGGTGGGTTCATAAACATATCACGTAGTGTGTAGCGGGTAGTGGTTAATGCAGTGCATAATAGCTCCTGCTTATTGAGTACCCATCACCGATTACCGAGAAAGCGCACGCCAAAAGAATGCCATTCGCCGCTGGCCTGATCCCAGGTTGTGTCTACCCGGCTAACGCGGGCCGCAGGTGGGCCTTGTTGCAGAAAGGCAGCCAACTCGTCTAGAGCCGGGCGTGGCCCTTCGGCGGTCAGGCGCACGCTGCTGTCCGGATGGTTAGCCACCCAGCCGGTCAGGCCAAGCTGCCGTGCTTTTTGCTGGGTGTAATAGCGAAAAGAGACACCTTGTACACGGCCGTATACTGTTGCTTCCAGTCGTTGGTTATCAGACATAGGGGAATTATACAATATGTAGTGCGTAGTGCGTAATGCGTGAACGCTACGGACGGCCTACTTTATGTTACGTTAACCTACGCAGCAGGTGGCCGGGCAGGCGCGGCCCCCGGTAGACCAGGCCGGTGTAAAGCTGAAGCAGACTGGCCCCGGCAGCCAACTTTTGGCGGGCACTGACGGCGTCATAAATGCCACCGACGCCGATGACCGGCAATGAACTGTGGCGGGTGATGTGGGCAATAACGGCCGTACTGCGCTGGCGCAGCGGCCGGCCACTCAAGCCCCCCTGCTCCTGCTGCCGGGGGTCGGTCAGATTGGCGCGGTCAAGGGTGGTGTTGGTGGCGATGATGCCGTCCACAGCGGCTGTCTGAGCGCTGTCGAGAATTTCATCCAGTTCAGCCCAGGTGAGGTCGGGGGCGATTTTAACCAACAGCGGCCGCTGCCCTATCTTGTTTTCTGCTGCCAGCCGTTTGTTTTCAGCCGTCAGCGTGGTGAGCAAATGACTCAAATAGTCACCGCCTTGCAGCTCGCGCAAACCAGGCGTATTGGGGGAACTAATATTGACGGCCAGATAGTCAGCGTAAGGGTAAACGGCCGTCATCACCGTCACATAATCGGCAGCGGCGTCGGCCAGCGGCGTCTCTTTTTGTTTGCCCAGGCTGACGCCCAGGACAAACTCACGCGGCGTTTGGGCCAGCCGGCGCAGGCGAGGCACGGCCGTTTCTACCCCCCCATTGGGAAACCCCATGCGGTTAATCAGGGCTGCATCGGCCGGCAGGCGAAAGAGGCGCGGGCGCGGGTTGCCCGGCTGTGGGCGGGGCGTCAGTGTACCCACCTCCACGTGCCCAAACCCCAGCAGCCCCAGCCCGGTGGCCACGCGCACATCCTTGTCAAAGCCGGCGGCCAGGCCCAGCACGTTGGGAAAGGTGAGGCCCCACAGCTTGACCGGCGCAGCGGGCAGCGGCCCGGCCAGCAAACGTAAAACCGCCCGGCCGGCCGCATTCTGCTGCGCCCAGCTCAAGGCGGCCAGGGTTTGGTCATGGATTTTTTCGGCATCGACACGGAGGAGAAACGGCCGTAGTAGCCATTCATACATTGCCATTAGTTACTACACTTTCCCCATCATTCATCCTGGCGCACATACTGAAAACCATTCCATTTGTATACCAACT
>JAWOIM010000077.1:0-5068 GCA_046484685.1 Chloroflexota bacterium
CTGAGTGCGCCCGGTACTGCCAAAATCGGCAACAAGCAATACCGCGTCAACTTGTGTACCCAACACTACAGCGTCAGATACGGCCAGGCAAGGGGGGCTATCCAAAACAACAAAATCAAATTTACTTGATAATGCTGTCAAAATCATTTTCATTTTGGCCGAACCCAACAGTTCAGATGGGTTTGGGGGAATCGGGCCGCTGGTTATGACAAATAAACCAGGCTCGTGGGTCGTATGGGCAAATCTACTAAGGAATTCATCAACCTGTTTATCGGTTGGTTCCATATCTTTATCTATAGACAACAGCAGGCTGGTCAACCCATTGTCTTTATTTAAATCAAAGAATTGATGTTGTGCAGGTCGCCGCAAATCGGCATCAATCAACAGGACACGATGACCGGCCTGGGCCATCACAACAGCCAAATTGGCCACCATGGTACTTTTGCCGTCACCAGGGTTAGAGCTGGTAATCAGCAGCTTGCGATAGGGATTGTCGATATTGGCAAACTGTACCGCCGTGCGTAAGGTACGAAACGCTTCAACAACGGGTGCTCGCGGTTCGACGATAGAGATCAGTTTGTCTTTCGGTTTGTCCCCTTTAATTTTAGTAATACCGGCCATCGCAGGAACACCCGTCAACGCTTCAATCTGATCCGGGTTTTTGATGGTATCGTCCAGATATTCTAGCACATAAGCGGCCGCCGCCGCCAGGACAAATCCAATCAGGGCGGCTGTGGCTACGGTCATACCCTGGTTGCTGCTGACCGGATAGGCCGAAGCGCGGTCAACAATGTTCAATACATTGATAGCCCCTCGCTCTGTGCTCGCCAGCAAAGACGTATAATTTGATTGTAAGGTACGCCGTTTGGCGTCCAGGGCGTCAATCTGGTTTTGGGTTTCCCGAATCTGGCGGGCACTGACCAAATCGTTCAGCTCTTCCTGCTTGGCCACAATATCATCGGCGGTCGCTCGAATACTGGTTTGCAATTCGTCCAACTGTTCTTCAATAAATGCTTTCCGCTCTTGTTCTTCGGGATTGGCCGCTGTTGGACTCTGCAAAACCAACTGGTTGGCCAATTCATTGGCCACGATTCTGGCCCGTTCACGGTCGGTATCGGTAACAACAATTTCAATTACTTGTGTGTTGGGCAAACGGCGAGCGTTGTACTCTGGCAGCCAGGTCGTGCCCAGAGCGGCCATCGTTTGTTCACGCACGATGTCCCGTCGGGCTACATCAGCGTAAGTGGCAGCCAACTCCTGACCCAGATAGAATTCGTTGCCAGTTGGATTGGGGTTTTCGATAGTACGGCCGATCATCAATGTGGTTCTGGCCTGGTAGATTTGCTGCTGCTGGCGCACGGCCAAATAGCTGGAAACAGCCGCTACCGAGGCCGCAATCAACAGCAACCACCACCATTTGAGCAAAGGAGCCACATATTCTCTTATTTCCATAACCTTTACCTACCTCAATCATACCACTACAGAACTGTCTACCCAAGTTTACACTCTACTCTGCCTTTATGACAATTTCTCTTAACACCGGAATATCGAGGAGGGCGATGGCGGCAAAGATGAGCATAACGGCGTCAACAGGCAGGCGATAGCGGATCAAGGCCCAGATTAGAATATGAACGGCCGTATAGACTGTTCCAAACAATAATAACAGAAATGCGGGATGACGCAGCCAATCCCATACGGATCGTTGCCATAAAAATTTAGCAGCTCCATAAAGCATAAAAGGAAACAGCAAACCAAAACTGGCCAGCCGGGCCAGATTACTGGCTAGAGATGAATCGGCTGTGGGCCAAAAGGTAAAATAAACGGGAATACGACTAAGCGACAACATGATATAGCGACCCGGATCGTCAAAAATAAATTGAAGCCCGCGCTGCAAAAGGGCTTGCTCTAACTCCGCTTCATCCAGATCACGCAGCTCACGGGGCACTAATTCTAAATAGTTACCCAATTCAGGCGGCAAAATGGGGTGAAAGCGCGTGCCGTAAACGGGATGGTTGGCCCAAAAGAAGGCGAATCCGGCATTGGTGTTGAGCAAAACGACCTGATCAAAGCGTTGGTAATTGTAGTAGGTGAAGGGCAAAATTGAGCCGATAACAAGGCCAATCATCAGGACCAGAGGCATAAAGGGCAAGGGGTTGCCCAGATCATAGCGTCGCCACAAAATCCAAAGGAAGAGAAAGGGGACAAAAAGCAGAAATAGCTGCCGCAAATGGATCGTCAGCACCAGAACCACGCCCAGCAGCAGGGCCAGCCGGTATTCTTGGGCCGGTGCCACCTCGCCAAAGCGAAGGGCCAGGTAGAGCACGGCCAGAATGGCAGTGATATAAAAGGGTTCGGTCATCAGGGTAGCGGCATAGTAGATGAAATAGATATAAACGGCCGTTAACCCTGCCGCTACCAGGCCCACCCGTTCATCAAACAGATGGCGGCCGATCAGGTAAACCAGGTAAGGTTGCAGCAGGCCCACAATAATCACCTGAATGATGCGGGCAACCAGAGGATTGGGACCGAAGATGAAGTAAACGGCCGTTAAATAAAAAGTATATAAAAAACTCCAGTGAGCTGTCGGTTCGCCGGCGTCTGTCAGGGGCCACCAGGGTTCGGCAAAAGAAAAACCATACCCATCCAGCAGCCGCAGCGCCAGATTGTGGTATGAGACCTGGTCAAAGGTGCCGGGTAAAATTTCTACTCCATTACCAAAAAAGAAGGCAACCACCAACCGGGATACAACTGAAAAAACAAGAATAAACGTTAAATAGTTTTTTTTCATAGCGTATATGGTGTTGCTTGGAGAACTACCTGTACGTCCTAACGCTCTATCTTTCATTCTTCAAAAAAAACGGCCCATTCGCTGCCGGCAAACTGCTGCTTCAGCTCATCAAAATTAGCGATGGCGTCTGACAACGGCTTGCGAGCTTGTTTATACGTTTCTGGAATCAACGGCTGGGGGGCCACACCCAAAAAGGATTGTATCTGGGCCATCTGGGTCTCAGTGTTGCGGGCCAGATCTTCATAAATCACGTCTAGCCTGTCGTGGTCCTGGAAAAATGTGTCATAAGCGGTTTCCCAGCGGCGCGTCTGGACAAAATCATCCAGGCAGGTTTGATAGTCGAGCGTAAGCGGCTTTTGTGTTTCCCGCTCCCCCGACAGGTTAAACCAGACGTCGGTCTCCTCGGCTCGCCGCCGTGAAAGGTGGGTCTTTAGCATATTGCGCCGCTTAATATGGATGAGCTTGATGTCAGTACGGCTCTGCAAATAGGGCCAGATGGCCTGCCGGTCGTCGTCCTGGGCGTGATAGTAAAACAGCTTGAAACCAACGGCCGTTATCTGTGGCGGAAAGGGATGAAACAATTCCTGCTCTACAAATTGAGCCGGATCGTTTTGATAAAGCGCTAGCGTTGCTGGGGACTGCCCATAGCCGGGCAAGGCCCAGGCCACAGCCTCATAAGTCTGGAAGACTTCACCAAACACCTCTACATGACTATGCGAATTCAATAAGCCGCGCAAAAAGTTGGACCCTACCCGCGAGCGACCCAGAATAATAAAACGGGTATAGTCTGTATGCCCTTTGAGCAGCCCCTTATTGAGAGCGATATTTTTTAGATATGGTTGCCACAAGGCTCGTTTCTCCTTAATTCTGTGCCAAATAGTGGCACCCAGTTGTGGTACACCCATGTCCACCTCATTAACCGCAAAGTATGTAAAAAAAAGAAGCAAAGTAACTATACAGACCTGACAGGTTTCCACCAGACTGTGGAATGACCCAGCGCTTCGTTAAAAACCTGTCAGGTCTTGAGAGGCTGTATAGTTACGAAGCAAATGTTCAGTTAATCATAGAATAGAACACGGATAACGCGGATTTCAACCAAATAAATAGCGATAGGCCGGCCGGGTCGGGCTGCGAGCGATGGTGTCCATCAACAGTAACGGCAGCAGCACGGCTAACCCAAACAATAAGGGATAGAGAATGAGGGGATAGTTTAACAACTGCGGTAGTTGGGTGCCGATGAGCAGGACAACAATCTCTAATATTAGTAGATGGGTCAGGTAAAGGCCGTATGCCTTTTTACCAATTTTTTCTAGATGACGTACCAGAGGGATGGTGCTGCGCTCGATAATAGGGATTAACAGTATAAAAGTGAGCGGGCACAAAAAGCGAGCGATGGCCAGATTAATCATCCCATTGGCATCTAGTAAGGCCAGGACAAAAAAGAGAAGGGTCAGGCCGGCCGCTATCCATTTGAAACGCTGGAGATACGGCCGTATCTGCCCCATGTGCAAGCTAAACACCAGCCCCAGCGGAAAATAAATGCCCCAATCGGCCATGGTTTTGGTCAGCACCGGCACCACCAAAAGCTGCCAGCTTTCGGGAAAAGCAACCCCCAAAATGGCCGGGTCCCGGGCGTTGAGCAAAAAGAGTTGGTAAGCTCCCACCAACAGCAAGATCAGCCACGACCAGCGACGGCTCAAATAAACCAGAATCGGGGCCAGCAGGTAAAAGAAGACCAGCAGGGGAATAAAATGGTAAGGATAGCCAACCAGAATATTTTTTACATAGCCCAATGCCGTATGCTGCTCACCCCGCAGCAGGTAGACCACCAGATAAAAAATAAGCGACCAGATGAGATAGGGAATCAAGATATGGCGCAGGCCGGCCCAGATAAACTGGTAAGAAATCCCCTCTACCCGACGAGCGCGGGCGGCATAGGCCACAAAGGAGCCGGACACAAACAGGAAAATGGGCACGGCAAAGACGCCCAACCCCTGCAAGACCGAAAGCAGCGTGCGCTCCCAGGCTGCCAGGGTAAACCCCCCATAGTCGGTCGTTGCTTCCAACCCCATATGGATGGCATGGTTTAACACAATCAGGATCATGGCCAGGCCGCTAAAGGCCCCAAGTTGACGACTCATATTCGGTATCCAGTAATCGGTAAACGGTAATCCGATAACCGAATACGGATTACCGATTACGGGTTATTTAATCATCCACGCCCAAAGGCGGTGTCCGTAAATAGGCGGTGGTGGCGGCTTTGCGCTTTAAATCTTCAAA
>JAWOIM010000280.1:0-4158 GCA_046484685.1 Chloroflexota bacterium
AGGAAACTGATCGACATCAATGGGTTTGGTTAAGAAGCCGGTACAGCCGGCGGCCAATGCCAGTTCACGGTTGCCGGGGCTATTATTGGCTGTGAGGGCGACAATGGGTATATCAGCAAAGTTGGCGATACTGCGCAGGCGCGTCGTCACGGAACGGCCGTCTATGTGGGGTAAATTGATGTCCATCAAAATAATATCCGGCACAACCTCCCGTGCCAAAGATACCCCTTGCAATCCATCAGCCGCAACGGACACTGTATAGCCATAACTGCCTAACAGGCGTTTTACGAGTCGTTGGCTGGCAGCATCATCTTCAATGTAAAGGACTTTAGCCCGGTTGCTCATTTTGTACGCTTACTCTTTGTTCAAACATTTTAGCCTGTCCAATTAAATCCTGCCTCTAAGTGGGAACTCCACTTATTTATCCAGATTCTACAAGCGTACTATTTATACCCCTTTTCTGCAAGGAATGTAACGTTAAGTAACCGTTACATTTGCCGCAAACGGGGATTAAATATTCGGTCCAGCGCAAACCCCAGCATGGCAAAAGCAAACGCCGTCAGCATAAATAAGGGAAATTATTTATCCTGCTAGATTAGCTTGACTTTCAGGGCGGCTTCATTTATATATACTACACGCATTCATATAGTAAAAAGTAGACCTGATTTTACCGGAGAGAACCCTTGAGCTTACCCCCCCATCAATTGATCACGACCCCCGCCGAGTGGCAAACTTGTTTTGACCAGCTTCTAGGTGAGCCGCGCCTGGCGCTGGACCTGGAAGCCAATAGCATGTACGCCTACCAGGAAAGTGTTTGCCTGATTCAAATTTCGATTCCTACACAAGATTTTATTATTGACCCCTTACCCTTAACCGACCTGGATTTAAGCGGATTGGGTAAACTCCTGGCCGATCCTGCTGTGGAAAAGGTGTTTCATGCCGCCGAATATGATCTCATCTTGCTGAAACGCAACTATGACTGGCCGGTGTTCAACCTGTTCGATACGATGTGGGCGGCCCGTATTTTGGGCTACCCTAAGTATGGTCTGGCTAATATGCTCAAGGCACTCTATGGAGTCAATTTAAATAAACGGTATCAACGAGCAAATTGGTGCAAACGGCCGTTATCCTCCGCCCACCTCACCTATGCCCAGCACGACACCCACTTCCTCCTCAATTTGCGCGAGCATCTACTAACCGAACTTGAAAGCCGGGGACGACTGGCTGAAGCGTATGAAACCTTTGCTGAACAGACCCAGGTTGATCTACCCGACCACAGCTTCAGCCCTGATGATTTTTGGTCTATTAACGGGGCCACCGATTTAAACCGGAAGCAGCAGGCAATTTTACGGGAACTGGCTATTTTTCGCGATCAGGAAGCGCAGCGTCGCGATCAACCCCACTTCAAAGTGTTTGGTGACCGCACACTGCTGGAATTGGCCCAACGCACGCCACACCAGACAACCCAAATGCAGCCTATTTACGGCATGAGCGAACGCCAGATTCGACGATATGGCCGCCGGCTGCTGCAAACTATTGAGCGTGGCCGGCAGGCTGCCCCACCCACTTATAAACGCACCCCCCGTCCTCCCGAAGAGGTGCTGGACCGCTTTGAGCGGCTGCATCACTGGCGCAAAATGCGTGCCCGCGCTCGCGGCGTTGAGTCGGATGTCATCGTCAGCCGGAACGCTATCTGGGAAATTGCCAAACAAAATCCCGACTCTCCTGAAGCCCTGGCCGATTTAGGCGTTCTGGGAAAATGGCGTCACCAGGAATATGGCGCCGAACTTTTGTCTGTCTTGCGTGAGGCATCGTCATGAAAGTTTGTTATACTAACGGTTGTGGCTTAAAAACTGTCTAACTATATGAAGGATACATAATGAGTTCCCCCTATAATTTTGAAACAATAACTGTTCACGCCGGGGCAGAACCGGACCCAACAACGGGGGCGGTAATGGTTCCCATTTACCAGACCTCAACCTATGCTCAGCCGGATGTGGCTCAGCACAAGGGGTATGAATATTCGCGCACCGATAACCCGACACGGACGGCCCTGCAAACGGCGCTGGCGGCCCTGGAAGGGGGGCGGCACGCCCTGGCTTTTGCCTCCGGCATGGCGGCTATTGATACGGTAATGCGGCTGCTGCGGCCGGGTGATCACGTCGTCTCTGGCGACGATGTCTATGGTGGCACCTACCGGCTGTTTGACAAGGTGCTGCGGCCGTTTGGCCTGGACTTCAGCTTTGTGGATACAACGGACGTTACGGCCGTAGCCGCCGCCATGCGCCCGGAAACGAAGCTGGTCTGGCTGGAAACGCCCACCAACCCTATGCTGCGCATTAGTGATATAGCGGCCATAGCGACCATTGCCCATGAGCAGGATGCCTGGCTGGGGGTGGATAACACCTTTGCCTCCCCTGCCCTGCAGCGGCCCTTAAGTTTAGGGGCCGACATCGTGGTGCACAGCACCACCAAATATATTGGCGGCCATTCTGACGTAGTGGGGGGGGCGATCATTGTTAATGATACGGCCGTTTATGACCGGCTCAAATTCTTACAAAACGCCGTCGGAGCCGTGCCCGCTCCGCTTGACTGCTTTTTAACGCTGCGCGGCCTCAAAACCCTGAGCCTGCGCATGGCCGCCCACTGCCGCAACGCCACCCAAATAGCCCAATTCCTGGCCGACCACCCGGCCGTGGCCGATGTTATCTTCCCCGGCCTGGACAGCCATCCCCAATATGAATTGGCCCAACGCCAGATGAGCGGTCCCGGCGGCATGATCTCCTTTATTATGAACGGAGGCGAAACGGCCGCTCGCCAGGTGGCCCGCCACACTCACCTCTTCACGCTGGCTGAGTCGTTAGGGGGCATTGAGTCCTTGATTGAACTGCCGGCCCCCATGACCCATGCCTCGGTCGCCGACTCACCGCTGGCTGTTGACCCCGGCCTGGTTCGCCTTTCCGTAGGTATTGAAAGTGCAGATGATTTAATTGCTGATTTGCAACAAGCATTACACAAGGCGTAAATAGTGGCAAATTTGAAGCAGGGCATTCAGATCTTTTTTGCGCTTCTCAAAGAAGCGGGCCAAAAATGGAGCGAAGATAAGGCATCGCGGTTGGCGGCAGCCATTACCTACTACACTGTTTTTTCGCTCTCGCCCCTACTGCTGCTGTCGGTAGCCGTCGCCGGCCTGGCCCTGGAAGGGGCGCAGAGCGGACTGGTGGCTCAACTTGAGCAGCAAATGGGGACACAGATAGCCGACCTGGTTCAGTCATTGATTGAAAATGCGAGTGAATCAGGAGGGACGATAACCATCCTGAGTATTGGTTTATCTCTGCTGGGGGCGTCTACCGTGTTTGCCCAGCTTAATCAGGCGCTTAACCTGATATGGGGTGTAGAGCAAGGGGAATCCGGACTGCTGATGTTGGTCCACACCCGCTTCCTTTCTTTTGGCATGGTGCTGTTGGTGGGTGTGTTGCTGCTGCTGGCGCTGATTTCCAGTACGCTAATCCATTTGTTCACCCCTTATCTGGCCGGCTGGTTGGGGGATATCTCTGTCTACATTCCGCTGCTTAATTTTTTTGTCTCGTTAGGGCTGATGACGCTGCTCTTTGCCATATTGTTTCGGGTGCTGCCCGATGTGCGGGTCTCCTGGCGGGATGTCTGGTGGGGAGCCTTGTTGACGGCGCTGTTATTTGGCCTGGCCCGTTACTTAATTGGCTTCTATGTACAGGCCAGCAGCGCCGGGGCAGTCTATGGGGCGGCCGGATCGTTGATTGTGTTGTTGCTGTGGATTTATTATTCGGCCCAAATCTTTCTGTTTGGGGCGGCGTTTACGGCCGTTTATGCTCATCGGTACGGATCGCGGGTACAGCCCGCTCGTTATGCCCGGCGGCGCGGCTTGCGCCCCTATGAAAAACCGACCATCATGACCATCTCGCCCGAACTGCTGCGGCCGCGGCCAGTAGTGACCTGGCAGGAGAAACGGCCGTATCGGGAAGCGGCTTCGGCTGTGCTGGGGCTGGCCCTGGGGTTGTTGGTCGCCTGGCTAAACGCCCTGCGCTCCAAATCGTAATACATAACGTGACGCAGTCACAACCAAAAACGCTCACCACAGAGGGCACAGAGAACACAGAGTTTTTCTCTTTTGCTCTGTGC
>JAWOIM010000337.1:0-8975 GCA_046484685.1 Chloroflexota bacterium
AATAGCTATTCGGAAAACCTGTCAGGCCTTAAGGCAACATCCATGAAACTCTCATTGCATAAAAGCAGAAGGAAGTAGTTGACTTCTTACCTCTTACTTCTTCCTTCTTACTTCTTATGCACCAGCAGCCAGCGGCGCAAATGAGCCAGGGCCAGGGAACAACCCCACTGGTCGATATTTTCGGGCCGGCCGCTGAAAGAACGCTGGGTCACAGAGACACCCATAGGAGAAGCCAGGGTAACGAGCATCTGAATGCCGCCAGGGGTCATATGGTTGTAGACGACCAGCCCCAAATCGGACTCTGCTCGCTGCAAGAGGCGCTCAGCTACACCACGGCACCATTGAGTCAAATCTCCCTGCGCAGGCAGATTCCTAATTTGTAAGTAGTCGGCCAACTGCTCGGCGTCGTAGGTGGGAATAGCCCGCACACGGCCGTTTTCCTCGTCGACCGGCTCTAGCAAGCGGGCCAGGGTGCGTCCCGTGTGGCACTCAGCCAGCACCAGTTTCACCTGGTTTTGCTGCAGCAGTTGCACAACCACGCGCTCCAGGCGATCATTTTCTTCACCATAAATGTAATCCCCCAATCGCTGGCTGACCAATGTCTGCATCCGCTCTAACTCAGCGGCCACCTCTGCTTCTGAATCACGCTCAGTCCAAAGGCGAATGTTGGTTTGCCCGGCAAAGGAATCAAGCAAAATACGGCTGTTTTCACCTACAGCGACATCAGCCAACCGGTCGCGCAGACTACTTTCCATCAGGCCCACCGTGCGCAGTTGCACCCAGGCCGATACACGCTCAGCCGGCAGGTTGGCTCGCAGCCAGGGCAGTACATAAGCATCTAACAAGTAGGCCAGTTCATGCCGCTGCCGGGGCAAGCAGATGAACATTCCTTCGTCAGTTGGCAGCAGCCAACCCTTAGCCGATGCACCGCTGCCCCCCAATAGTTGGGCCGTTGGGAGTAATTGTTGCTCATAAATAAAGGGCTGGCCGGTAATAACAGCCAGCGCCTGGGGAGTGATGTACCGTTCTTCTTCGGTAAGACCGCCGACAACAATGACGGTATCGGCCCGAGAAACGGCCGTTTGCAACACCTCGATTACCAGCGGCAGATCTTCCCCTACCGTCAAACGGCAGGTTAAACTAACACGCACTTCATGCAGTTTGCGCGTCACGTGAGCCGACATGGTGTTGATCACATCGCTCAGCAACAGATCATTACCGATTGTAATTACTTCAACCTTCATCCAGTTTACAACATTAATTTATCAGACCAACTGATTAATTTATCAGACCAACTGCTGCCCTTTTTGGGCAATTGTAGCCAGCAATGAATCAAATGATTTGGCAAAAGCGGCCACGCCTTCACCCTGAAGCTGTTCGGTAACAGCTTCCAGATCAATTTGCAGAGCGACTATCTGATCCAGAACCAATTGGGCCTGATCAACAGCGGTCGTTAAGGTTTGGGCCACGTTACCATGATCGCGAAAAGCATCTACCGTATCGGGCGGCATGGTGTTGACCGTTTGGGGGCCGATCAATTCGTCAATATAAAGGGTGGCAGGATAGTCGGGGTTTTTGGTGCTGGTAGAGGCCCAGAGTAAGCGCTGGACATTGGCCCCGGTGGTCATGAGCTCGGCAAATACCGGACCATGAAAAATTTCTTGAAAACGTTGGTAAACGACTTTGGAGTTGGCAATGGCCACCTTCCCCAACAGGGATTTGGCGGCAGGATCATCGAGAGCGGCTAATTGTTTGTCAACGGCCGTGTCTACCCGGCTTACAAAAAAGGAGGCCACCGAGGCCACCTGCGTTGGGTCCCCTCCCTGCTGCAACCAGTGGCGCAGTCCGTTGATGTAAGCCTGGGCTACTGCCTCATAATGGGCCATGCTAAACATCAACGTAATGTTGACATTGATACCGGCCCCAATTAACTTCTCAATGGCCGGGATACCAGCAGGGGTGGCCGGAACTTTAATCATAACATTGGGCCGGCCAACTGCTTCATATAACCGGCGGGCTTCGGCAATCGTTGCCGCCGTATCGTGGGCCAGATGGGGCGACACTTCCAGGCTGACAAAGCCATCCCTCTTGTTAGTTTGCTCATATACAGCGGCAAACATATCGCAAGCCTGCCGGATGTCGGCTAAAACCAGCGCCTCATACATCTGATTGGTATCGGCAGCAGCGGCGCTCAGTTCGGCCAACTGCTCATCATAATCGCTGCTGCTGCCAATCGCCTTCTCAAAGATGCTGGGATTAGACGTGATGCCCAACAAACCATCCTCAGCGATCAGGCGTTGAATGGTGCCGTCATGCAAAAACTTGCGCCGGATATTGTCATACCAAAAGCTCTGGCCACATAGTTGTAGTTCGACTAACGGATTGACTGGTTGATTGTTCATTCAATGCTCCTCTGCAAATGTAGGTCAAGCATCCCTGCTTGACCGCGCAAACTGGAAAGTTTGCGCTACAGATACATTCTGCCTTCTGACTTCTTCCTTAGTTGTTCTGCTTCATTTTAACCCGTTACCTGCTACGACAAAAATAAATGTCGAATATACCCCTTTTACTCATATGCTTATAGTCCTACCTATTGACAAATTCGTTCAAAAGTTCTATATTTCTACCAACAGATATTGTCTATACGAAAGCATATAAATTTTAGGGTGACGTGCATAGTGGCGTATTGGCTATGCACACGGCCCTACTAAAAGGATAACTAATGGCCGAAAATAAACAACCTGCTTTGCTACCCCAGGATACGCCTCAATTTACAGCCACCGCTTCGTTACAAGCGGCGTTGGGCCTTTTTCAACAATATTTACGCCATGAAGGCAAATCAGAAAATACCGTTAAGGCGTTCAGCAGTGATATCCGTCTGTTGGGTAAATTTCTGGGCATCGGCCAACCAATTGGCGAAATTGGCCTCAAAGATCTGAATGATTTTCTGGACTGGCTGCTCAATGAGCGGGGCGTGCCGTGCAGTCCCAAGTCGTATGCGCGGCGGGTGACGACGCTCAAGGTCTTTTTTGGTTGGCTGCATGAGAAGGGGGTTTTGGGCCAGGATCCGGCGGCCGGCGTCATTCAGAAGAGCGCCACCCCACGCCTGCCCACGGTGCCTACCGAGGAAGAAATCGGCCGTGCCCTGTCTGTAACCCAGGCCATTCGCGACGGTGATCGGGAGAACAGAGCCGACGCCCGTCCCCATCTACTGTTGGAACTGCTGCTGCAAACGGGGATGAAAAAGAGCGAGGTCATGAACCTGGTTCCCAACCATATTGACCGTTACGACGAAGAAAGCCCCTATGTATTTGTGCGCTATGCCAACCCCAACTATCGGTACAAGGAACGCAAGCTGCCCATTAGCCCCGACTGGCTGGAAGTTCTGGATGAATATCTGGAGCAATATAAGGTGCGAGACACCCTTTTCGACTGCACGGCCCGCAACCTGGAATATATTTTAACCGATGTGGGGGAAGAGGCCGGCCTGGACCGGGGATTGCTTTCTTTTGAGAATTTGCGCTGGACGGCCGTTTTGCGCGACTATCGCCATAAAGCCGACTCCGATGACATCCGACAAAAGCTAGGCCTCTCCCCCGTCACCTGGCGCGAGACGGAGAAGAAGCTGCAAAAAATCGCCGAGCGCCAGGAAGAGATGACAGAAGAAGAGGCCATAGCAGAGCAAACAGCGTAACGGCCGTATCATCAAGGCCCACTTTTCAGCAGCTTATTTAATCTTGATCTGGCTAAGATCGGCCGTTACCTCCGGATATTGGGGGTCCATCTCCCGCAGCGTATCAATGATAACGCGCATGACGGCCAGGTTCCGATACCATTTCTGGTTGCCGGGAATGACATACCAGGGGGCATGTGCCGTGCTGGTCTGCTGCAACATCTCTTCAAACACAATCATATATTCATCCCACTGCTGCCGTTTGTCCAGATCGCCCACATCAAACTTCCAATTTTTACTGGTATCATCCAGCCGCGCCTGAAACCGTTTGCGCTGCTGATTTTTGGAGATGTGGAGGAAGAATTTGAGAATCCTGGTGCCGCTGTCATGGAGCATCCGCTCAAAGTTATTGATATGCTCATAGCGGGGCCGCCAGACCGCTTCGGGAACGATCTCATCCACACGTACTACCAGCACATCTTCATAATGGGAGCGGTTAAAGATGCCAATCAGGCCGCGTGGCGGGACCGCCTTGTGTATGCGCCAGAGAAAGTCGCGGGCCAACTCATGTTTGGTGGGCACTTTGAAAGATTCCACGCGCACCCCCTGGGGATTGACACCCTGCAAAATGTTGCGAATGACGCCATCCTTGCCACCGGCGTCGATAGCCTGAAAGACAAGCAGCAGGCTTTGTTTGTCTTCGGCATAAAGCCGCTCCTGCCAGTCGACAAATTCCCGCCGCAGTTGGCGGAATTCTGCTTCGGCCTCCTGCCGGTCATCGTGGAAGGTGCGGCCTCTGGGGGTAATATTTTTCAGGCGCAGACCGGCAGCCTGCTGAGCATGAACAAGATGTGTATCGGGCATGAGTTTCCTCCTCGCATAACATATATCGTCAAATTAAGCCGTTAGCCATTCTATTATACGTCTCCCCTACGATAATCAACAGGGCATAAATACGGCTTGCGACCCTGGCTGTTTGGGTATAAACTCCACGCTCATGAATACACTAGGTCCAATCGAGGCCTCCCTGAGAACGGATCAAGGGTTGATCCGGGATCATAACGAAGATTTTGTTACCTGCCTGGAACCCAACACGGCCGAAGAAGCAGCCCAAAATGGCTGGCTTTACGTGGTGGCCGACGGCGTTGGTGGAGCCGACGCTGGTGAAGTAGCCAGCCAATATGCCAGCGAACGCACCATTAATCACTTTTTGGAAAACAGCGATACGGCCGATTGGGGCGAACGTCTGCTACAAGCCATGCAAGGGGCCAACGACGATCTGCGCCAGATGGTAGTAGATCGTAACGACAACAAGCGCATGGCCACCACGATGGTCGCCGCCCTTATCTACGAACAAACTGCTTTGATCGCCAACGTGGGTGACAGTCGTGGTTATTTGTGGCACAGCAACCAACTTACACAACTCACCAGAGACCAGAGTCTGGTAGCTAAATTGGTAGAAGAAGGGGCTATCACCGAATCGGAAGCCATTAATCATCCCCACAAGAACGTCATTTTGTACAGCATTGGGTCCGAAAGAGTGCCCAAAATCGACCTGTTTGAACATAACCTGACGGCAGGCGACATGCTTGTTTTATGCAGCGATGGGCTAACCCGCCATGTGGATGATGAAGAAATTAGCGAGATTATCCAGCAACAAGGTCCGGCCGAGGCTACCCAAACATTAATTGAAATGGCCAATGAACGCGGGGGCCAGGATAATATTTCCGTTGCGGTTATTCGTTATGGGGCGGCGCAGCAAAAACGGCCGTCTTCCCCACCCCAAAACCGCGCTGCCACAACCGTGACACCAGGTCCGGCTCACTCTCAAGCCACAGCCAGCGGCCGTTCATTCTTGTGGATGTATACAATAGTCCTATCCATGGTGCAAACATTACTCATTCTGTTAGTTTGGTTTTTACTACATATATAAGGTGTTTATATGACAACAAAATTACGTATTATTCCAATCGGGGGCCTGGGAGAAATTGGCAAAAACATGATGGTTATTGAATATGAGGACGACATCCTCATTATTGACGCCGGGATTATGTTTCCCGAAAATGATATGCTCGGCGTAGACACCATTATTCCCGACTACAACTATTTGCTGGACAAAGTTGACCGAGTACGCGCCATTCTGATCACCCACGGGCACGAAGACCATGTTGGTGCCCTCCCCCACCTGGTCAAAGAAATAAAAGCACCCATCTACGCCACCAAGCTGACGGCCGGGCTGATCGAAGTCAAACTGCAGCGGGCCAACCTGTTGGGCGACGTAGACCTCAACGTTATCGAAGCCGGCGATGAATTCAATATTGGCCCCTTTACCATAGAGCCGTTCCATGTGGCCCACAGCATTCCCGACTGTGTTGGCTTTGGCATTACCACGCCAGTTGGCCTGATTGTTTTCACCGGCGACTACAAATTTGACCACACGCCGGTTGATGGCTGGCCGCCTGACTTTGCCAAACTGGCTGAATTTTCACAGCGAGGCGTGCTGTGCCTGCTGGGCGACAGCACCAATGCCGACCGCCCCGGCTGGACTCAATCAGAAACCCGCATTACAGAAGCGTTCAATAAATTATTCCGTGAAGCCCAAGGACGCATTATTATTGGCACATTTGCCTCATTGATTTCACGCATTCAACAGGTGGCCGATGCCTCTATGAAACACGGCCGTAAATTAGCCATTACCGGCCGTTCTATGCGTGACAACACCAAAATGGCACGCCGCCTGGGCTACCTGGACATCCCCGATGACCTGATCGTTGAGCTAGAACAGGCCATGAATATGCCCAACCATCAGGTTACGATTATGGCTACCGGCACTCAGGGTGAACCGATGGCCGTCATGAGCCGCCTGGCCCGCGGTCGTCATCGTGGCCTCAGCATTAAAAAGGGGGATACCGTCGTCTTCTCGGCCCATCCCATCCCCGGCAACGAAGAAATGGTCTACCGCGTCATCAACCAGTTACTGCAGCGGGGTGCCAATGTTTTATACGAACGAATTGCCAACGTTCATGTATCAGGCCACGCCAGCCAGGAAGAGATGAAGCTAATGATCAACCTGGTACGCCCGCAATTCCTCATCCCTGTTCACGGCGAGCTGCGCCACTTGAAACTGCATGGCCAATTAGGTCAACAACTTGGCATTCCGGCCGATAACATCGCCGTTGTCGAAAATGGGACGCCAATAGAATTAGATGGCCATTCGCTAAATGTGTTGCCCCGCCTGCGCGGTGGCTACGTCTTTGTAGAAGGGTCCAGCGTGGGGGATGTCGGCTGGCCGGTGCTGCGCGATCGAGAGCGGCTGGCGCAGGGTGGCGTCTTTTTTGCCGTTGTATCCGTTACCAACAAGGGCGATCTAATCGGCACGCCAGAATTTATTACGCGTGGCTTTGTGGCCCGCGATGAAGCCAAAGAAATGGAAGAGGGGGCACAGAAGCGCCTGGCCCAAACGGTGCGCTCTTTTACCGGGCCGAATGAGCAGCTTTATAAAGAACTGGAGCGGACCCTGGAACGGTACCTTTATGAGGAAACAGGCCGCCGACCCTTAATTCACGTGGTGGTTAAATAATCTTTCGGGTCAACAGGATATTAGGCAGTTGACAAAGCTATTGCGTATTGCGTAACCAAAGGGATTACGGAATACGCAATACGAAATACGACTAACCTCCGCGAATTCCCATAGACCCATTCTCTTCTATTCATGCTACAATGCTCCGTATGAGTGGCCCTGATTTTTACCAGGATTTACCCATTTTAGAAGAGTTTACGGCCGTTACTGAGTTAGCCCATTACCAGCCCATCCCGGATGATTGGTCCATTGTTGTGGCCGATGTGCGCCATTCGACTCAGGCCATTGAAAAAGGTCTGTATAAAGCGGTCAATATCATTGGTGCATCGGTCATCATCGGGGTGCTAAATCTGGCTAAACCAACGGCCGTTCCCTTTGTCTTTGGGGGGGATGGGGCCATCCTTTGTCTACCGCCCCATCTGGCCGCAGTCGTGCCCGACACCTTACGCACGGTACGCAATCTGGCCAGTCAGGTTTACGGGCTAGACCTGCGCGTCGGGTTAATCCCGGTGCAGGCCATCCAACAGGCAGGCTATGAAGTGCGCGTGGCCCGCTTGCGCGTTTCAGACTATTACGTCCAGGCTGCCTTTACAGGCGGCGGGCTGACTTATGCCGAAACCTTGCTCAAGGATGAAGTCCAGGGCGCAGCTTATCGCTTTGACGAGTCGTTTGGAAACGATACGGCCGATTTTTCCGGCCTCGAATGTCGCTGGCAGCATATCCCCAGTCCCTATGGAGAAACCGTAGCCCTGCTGGTACTGGCCACACAAAACAGCGCCGCCACCAATGCCCGCACTTACCGCCAACTCATTGAACAAATTGGGCAGATATATGGCCCTATGCGCCACAACCACCCGGTTGCAGCCGACAACATGGCCATGTCGCTGCAGACAAAGGATTTGCAGTATGAAGCGGCCGTGCGTTCATACGGCCGTTCCGCGTGGGGCAAATTCAAATACGCTCTTTATCTTCGTCTACAAACGCTGCTGGGCATGTTCCTGGTTAAATTTAGCCTGACGATGTTTGGCACCGATTGGAGCCATTACAAGGAAGATGTGATTGCCAGCTCCGATGTACGCAAATTTGACGATATGATCCGGCAAATTTTGTCGGGCACTCCAGAACAGCGGGCAGCTCTGACCGCCTACCTGGATGAACAACGGCAGCAGGGCAAGCTGGCTTACGGGCTGCATGTAGCTGATTCGGCCCTGATGACTTGTGTGATTGTGGAGCGCACCAGCGAACATTTTCACCTGATTGATGGGGCCAACGGGGGCTATGCGCGGGCGGCGCAGGCACTGAAAAAACAGTTGGCAGGGAATGGAGATTAGGGAATGAGAGCTGAGCTTTCGGTTGAATTTAGGCGGCGGCAGGTGAATTTATGGGAGCCATGCTCCTGGAACGGCTGCAGCCCGGTACACCGCTCTACCCGCTGGCCCTGGCCGATGATGAGGCGGCCACACGCCGGGCAGCTCAGGTCATGCAGCAGTTGTGGCAGCCGGCCCCGGTTGAACACACCTTCGCCACAGTGACTGAATGGGGGGAGGGATTACAACGGCTGCTGACCGGCAGCGTCTTGGGGGCTGGGGCCTGGCTCAGGCCGTCCTCTCGGCCTGGTGGAATTATGAGGATGGGGAGCCGGGTTGGCAGCCAATGCTTTATCTGGCGGAACAGTTGCAAATGGCAAGTAAAAGTAATGCGTAAAAAGTGAAAAGTGGCCAG
>JAWOIM010000354.1:0-7491 GCA_046484685.1 Chloroflexota bacterium
TCTACTTTGGCCGGGCGGCCGCCGCCCAGGTAGGTGATGGCTACATCACTAAAGCCTTGGGCATCAAGGTGGGCACGCAGCTTTTGCACAATGTCGGCCGGGTCCTGGTCGGGGGCCAGGCGAAAGTCGACTTTGGCGCGGGCGGTGGCCGGCAGAACCGTTTTGGCACCCGGTCCCTGGTAGCCCGCTTCCAGGCCGCAGATGGTGCAGGTGGGGGAGAAGACGGCCGTTTTGCGAAATTCCACACCCCCTTCCATGTCAAGCAAAAAACGCTCCAGGCCAAACTGCGCTTTAAGCTGTTCGGCCTCGTCGGGCAGTTGGGCGATCAGGTCCAAATCCCGCCGGCTGGGGCCGACCACGTCGTCGTAAAAGCCGGGAATAAGGATGCGCTCCTGCTGGTCTTTGAGCGTGCTGAGCGCCCAGGTGAGGCGCCAGGCAGCGTTGGGGAAGAGAGAGCCGCCCAGACCGGAGTGGGCATCAATATCGGCCGTTTTGACCGACAATTCCACGTAACAAATGCCGCGCATGCCTAGTGACTGCTGTGGCGTGCCCTCATAATCGACACTGCCAAATTCCCAGATACAGGCGTCGGCCGCCAGCAGATCCTGGTGCTGTTCAACAAAGGCGGGCATGTGGGGACTGCCCACCTCTTCTTCTCCTTCGATGATAAATTTGACGTTGCAGGGGAGATGGCCCACCGCATCGCGCACGGCGGCCAGGGCGGCCAGGCGGCAGATGATGTGCCCTTTGTCGTCGGTAACGCCCCGTGCGTACAGCTTGTCGCCGCGCCGGTCCAGCAGGAAGGGAGGGGATTCCCACAAGTCCAGCGGTTCAGCCGGCTGTACATCGTAGTGGAGATAGAAAAGGAGGGTTTTGTCGGAACGGCCGCTGCCCTCGCCATACACCACCGGATTGCCGTCAGAAGGTACCACCTCGGCCGTAAAGCCCTGCTCGCGCAGCATGGTGGCCACCAGCTCGGCACATTCCACAATGCCCAGATTTTGAGCCGACACGCTGGGCTGCGCGCAGAGACGAGCCAACTGCTGTATCCAGTAGTCTAGGTTTTGGTCAATATGGGCGTCGATTTTTGTGTCAATTGTGTTCATAGTTGGGTCTCTTTAAGAAGTTGTTTTATAAAATTTGCGTGATGCGTGAAACGTGAAACGTGATGCGTGAAAACTATCTTATCACGCTTCACGGCCTGTTGCCTGGTTAAATTAATCATTCAAGATGGCTCGTATCATTCAGTCGCACCAGTGTCGTGTAGCCATCATTGGCTTCAATAACGGTGAGGCCGGTATTGCCGCGGAAGCTGATACGATTGTATTGTCCTGCCTCAATGCCCAGGACGTGGGCGGCGACGGCGTGGAGCAGGGCGCCATGACTGATGACAGCGATCATGTCTCCATTGTGCCGGGCCAGCAGTTGGTCCAGAGCCGCGCCCGCCCGTTGGTGCAGCGCTTCGTAAGATTCTCCTTCCGGTGGTTCCAGGATGCCGTTCAGCCGCCTGGCCCAGGCGTCAGGGTAGGTGTGGGCCACTTCGGGCGAGGTCAGGCCGCTGAAGAGGCCCACGTCTCTTTCGCGCCAGATTTCGTTTAGCACGGGGTCGATTCCGAGCGTTTGGCCCAGAATGGTGGCCGTTTGCGCCGCCCGCTGTAAGTCGCTGCTGTAGAGGTGGGTGACGGGCCAACCGGTCAGCCGTTGGGCCAATGCCTGGGCCTGCTCGATGCCGGTCTGGTTGAGGGGGATGTCGTTGTGGCCCTGCCAACGGCCGTCCCGGTTCCAGTCTGTTTGGCCGTGTCGAATTAAAAGAATAGTGGTTATCATAGGCTGTTTAAATGAAGCGTGATACGTGAAATCTTGATTCGTCACGTTCTTACGTCTCACGCATCCCGTTCAGAAGTTTAACAGAGTTGCAGCAGTCGTACCAGCCAGGGGCCTTTGGCAGCGGGGTCAGTTTTTTGCAGCAGGGGGCAAAATCCAGCTTTGGCCAGCAGTGGATCGAGTGTTTCAGGCTGCCAGTAGGTGAAGTAGCGGGGGGCCTCCCGGCCATAAGCGCGGCGGGCATACCCATTGTCGTCTCCTTGTTTGACGGAGAGGTAGAAACGGCCGTTTGGTCGCAGCAGCCGGGCAAAATGGGCCAATACGGCCGGCAGGTGGGCGCGTGGCAGGTGCAGCAGCGAGGCGCAGGCCCAGATACCGTCCAGGCTGCCGGGGGCAAAGGGCATCTGGCTCATGCTGGCCTGGACATAAGGGACAGAAATAGCGTACTGCTCCCGGCCCATTTTCATCATGGTGTGAGAATAATCCAGGCCCACAACGCGCAGCCGGTACTGTTGCTGCAGCAGAGCGGCATCAAAACCCTGGCCACAGCCCACATCCACCACCAGCGCGCCGGCCGGCAGGTCAACGGCAAAAGCAGCCATGTCGTTCAGGATCGGGCTGCGGTCCTGGTTGGCTTCGGCAAAAACGGCCGCAATCTGACGGTAGGTTTGGCGAGTTTGTTTGTCCATAGAGCAGGTTGTCAGTAAAAAGTAGAAAGTAGAAAGTGAAAAGTGGTATCCTCTACCACTTCTCACTTTCTACCTCTTACTTCTTACTTCTTCCCCCGGCTAGCTTTAGCAGCGCCGGCCCGTCAATCAGGGTAATCGGCTTGCCGCCGGCCCATTGGCGGGCAGAAGCAGAAATGTCGGCGCTGGTGACCAGGAAGGCGTGGGCGGCGCGCTCATGGATGAGGGTGCCGAACAGTTCACGCACCACGTCAGGACCAACGGTGTTGGTATATCGTTTGCATTGGACCACCGCTTTTTTGCCGTTGGCCTGTCGCACTTCTAAATCAACGCCGTGATCACCACGGCCGCCGCGTCGTTTAACCTGGTAACCCCGCTGCCGAAACAGATGGGCCACAAATTTTTCAAAGGTGACGGGATCCATCTGGTACAGATCAGCCCGGCTGTGGGGATGGTGATCGGGGAAGGGGGTGAAAACGGCCGAACTCCCTCCACCATCTCTTTTTTCTTGCCGCCAGCGCTGACCCCAAAGCACCAGCCACAAAAAGGCCAGGGTAAACCCGCCTCCCATTTCCATTAGAATCAGGCTTTCGCGCAGCAGCGGCGGCAGCCATTGCAGCCAAACGGGTGCGAAGAGCCAGCGGTAGGTCAGCCAGAGCAGCAGCAGCCCCGTCAAACTGCCAATAATGAGCCAGCCCTTGGGCCAGGTATGGCCCCAGGTAGGGGGCCAGGTAGGGGGCCAGGTAGGGGGCCAGATTGGGCTGCTTTTTAGATTAGCAGTGGGGCCGGGCTGCCGATTGTGCCACATCAGTGTGCGTTGCATAAAGGAATTGTAAGGTGATTGGGGCCAGGGGGCAAGAGAAGGACAAAACTCAAAAGCCAGACTTTTTGGGGCGTGATGAGGACCAGCATTTGCTAAAAGTCTGGCTTTTCCAGAGACTTGCAATCTACCTGATATTACGTAAACTTCAAGCATGGATAAAATTGACTTTCGCTCTGATACGGTGAGTTGGCCCACGCCGGCCATGCGCCAGGCAATGGCCCAGGCGCCGGTGGGGGACGATGTTTATGGTGAAGACCCAAGCGTCAATGAACTGGAAGCGCTGGCGGCCTCCATGGTTGGTATGGAGGCGGGCCTGTTTGTGGCCAGCGGCACAATGGGTAATTTGACGGCTATCTTGACGCACGCCAATCGGGGGGATGAGGCGATCGTTGGGCTGGATGCCCATACCTTTCGTTATGAGGCGGGGGGTATGGCCGTATTGGGCGGCATTACGCCCAACCCGCTGCCTACCGATGAATTTGGCAGATTGGATGCCGACCAGGTAGAAACGGCCGTACGGCCCAATGACCCTCATTATCCTCGCAGCCGCCTGCTGCTGCTGGAAAACAGCTACGGCCGTAAACAAGGGTATCCTTTGCCGCCCGACTACTTTGTTACCATGCGGACCATTGCCGACCGCCATAACTTGCGTATCCATCTGGACGGTGCCCGTTTGTTCAATGCGGCCGTGGCCCAATCATTACCCGCTGCTGACCTGACCCAACACGTTGATTCCGTCAGCTTTTGTCTGAGCAAAGGGTTATGTGCCCCGGTGGGTTCAATTCTATGTGGCCCGGCCGATTTCATTGACCAGGCGCGGCGCGTACGCAAACTGGTGGGTGGGGCTATGCGGCAGGCAGGTGTGCTGGCTGCCGCCGGTATGGTGGCCCTCACCCAAATGGTAGAACGACTGGCCGATGATCATGCCCATGCCCAACAACTGGCCCAGGGATTGCAACAAATTCCTGGTATTCAAGTTCGCCCTGACGCAGTTAAGACAAATATGGTATTCTTTAGTTTGAGTGAAGAATTGCCCCTGACAACTGAAGCGGTTGTAACAGCTTTGCGTCAAGAAGCAAATATCTGGTTGGGACCAACTGGCCCACGTAGTTTTCGTGCCGTGACCCACTATTGGATTGGCCCTGATGAGGTGGCTCTTTTTCTGGACACGTTGCGCCATTTAATCGGTGAACGGTTAACCGATACCGGATAACAGATTACCTATGACGGAATACCCACATGGGAGGCATTCATGAATACGCTGGTCGGCCAAGTTATCAACAATCGCTATCGACTGGAAGCCCTGCTGGGAGATGGCGGCATGGGAACAGTTTACCGGGCCTATGACCAGAACCTGGGGCGTCAAATCTCTATTAAATTTATGCACGCCCATTTTGCTCGCCGTCAGGAGTTTAGGGCACGGCTGGAGCAAGAAGCGCGGACGACAGCCCAGTTGAATCATCCCTCTATTGTCCAGATTTATGATTTTGGTGAATCAGAGGCCGGTCTTTTTATCGCCATGGAATATGTAGACGGGGGCAGCCTGCGCGAGCATCTGCAACGCTTGCAGCGGATGGGTAAATATTTGCCGCTTGTGCAAAGCCTGCAAATTGCAGCCCAGATTGCCGAAGCGCTCTACTATGCCTACCAACAAGGTGTTATTCACCGGGATGTCAAGCCGGGCAACATTATTTTGAAACGACTGTCTGAGCCGGACAAGAGCGGTGAGCAACCTTTCCGGGCGCTGCTAACCGATTTTGGCCTGGTAAAGCTGCAAGAGGGCAGCAGCATGACCCAAAGCGGCATAACGCTGGGGACACCTATTTATATGTCGCCAGAACAGTGCGCGGGGCAAAAATTAGACGGCCGTACCGATCTCTACGCGCTGGGTGTGGTCCTGTACGAACTGATCACCAATCGCCTGCCCTTTGACTTTCAATCACTCTCTGAGGCATTGTCTGGCCACAGCCGGGGAGATATGCCCCCGCGTGCTCACCAATTACGGGTCGATCTACCCAAATTTATTGATGCCATCTTGCTCAAATCGTTGGCTAAAAACCCGGAAGACCGCTTTGAAAATGGGTCTGAGATGGCCCGTTATCTCCGGGCTGCCATGAGTAAACTCGATGGTCCGGTGACACAGATCATGCGTCGCCAGGAAAGCGATATTTTGGACCTGGTGAGCCAACCACCCGAAGGCTTTGAACTTCATATTGAAACCCCCGGCCATCCCCCCAGCACCATTCCCCTGACCCGATCTGAAGTGAGCCTGGGACGGGATACGGACAATGACGTGGTGCTGCCTGATGAGGGCGTCTCGCGTCACCATGCCCGTTTGCAAGTGACCGCCCTGGGTTGGGAACTGCTTGATTTAGGTGGTATGAACGGCACCTGGTTGAATGATCGTCTTTTGAATGCCAATGAGGCGGCCTCTATTTCACCCGGTTCACGGTTTCGTATGGGTCCCTATGAGTTAATGCTCCAAGGGCCAGAAATCGCTACCTCCGAAGCGCTGCTGGCCCATTTACCGTCGCCAATACCCGACCCCCCCTTATCACCACCCCCTTCGGAAACGGCAATGGCCACTCCGTCCACACAGACGCCGCTGGGTCTTTTCCTGGCCAATGACACCTTTGCTGTTGAGCCGGGTGAGTCTGTTACCATCACCGCCGAAGTCGTCAATCGCAGCCAGATTGATGACCGGGTAAGCCTGCGCGTGCAGGGCTTGCCGTCTGAGTGGATCACCTCCCCCAATGAATTTATAAGCGTGCCCACCGGCGAGACCGTTCAGATTGCGCTATCTATTCAGCCGCCACGCCAGCCCGAAACGCCTACCGGCCGGCAGCGTTTTCGCCTGGACCTCGTGGCCCAACAACATGAAGAGATAGCAGTGGGAAAGAGTGCCTCGCTGCAAATTGGCACTTTTACGGCTTTTGAAGCCAGTATGAATGTAGACCAACTGCGGGTTCCGGGGATTGTGGTGGTTTCGATTCATAATACGGGTAACATGCCCTCTGATTTCAGCCTGGTGGCCCGCGAACGGCAGGGAGGCCTCCGTTTTCAGGGCGAACGGGGACGCATCCGCTTAGAACCCGATCAGGCGGCTCAGGTGGAATTACAATTGGACCCGCGCCAGCAAGATTTGTTTGGCAGCCGCGAGTTGTATTTATTTGAAGTAGAGGTGGCGTCTACTGCTGGCGGCCGGCAAGTTTTATCGGGTGAAGCGAGAGGCGCAGTGCTGCTGCCGGCCTGGATCACTTACGCCGGTCTGTTTATCCTGACCTTTGCCTGTGCTGTGGGCTTATGGACATTGGCCACCCGGGATCGCTTTGGGACTGCACCACCGATTGTCGATACAGCAGCGACACAAACGGCCATTGCCCTTCAGGCCACCTTACAGGCCGGTATTGTGGCTACACCTGACCGCCCCGCCTGGGAGCGAGATAGTGATGGAGATGGGCTTAGCGATTATCAAGAATCTATTCTGGGCACCGATCCCCACAATCCTGATACAGACGGCGACGGTATTTCTGATTGGGACGAAGTCTTTATTTATGGCACCGATCCGCGTAAACGGGATACCGACGGCGATTTGTTGCCCGATGGGGATGAAATTTTTGTTTATGGTACCGATCCGACCAATCCTGATACCTCAGGCGACGGCATTCTCGATGGTGTGGCGGTGGCCCAGGGCCTCAATCCGCTCGTGCCCCAGGTAACGCCATCACCCATGCCTACTTTTACACCGGGGCCAACGGCTACCGACACGCCTGTCGTAACGCCCAGCGTAACACCCATCCCCACCGAGACCGGTACACCGACCAATACACCCCTACCTTCAGTCACCCCGACGATTACGTTCACACCCAGCCCCTCGGCCACACCCACAGAAACGAGTACGCCAACCGTGTCCCCAACGGCCAGCAGCACCCCCACCGTAACGCCGACACCCAGCATCACGCCCACGCCTACCAATACACCCATGCCGCCGCCTGAGATTAGCTGTGTGGATACACCGCCAACTATTGATGGGGTGTTTGATATTACGGAGATAAATTATTTACAATGTTAAAAACAATAGAACCGGATTCGTCAATAGCCCCTCTTAAATACTTCATACTGAAAGTTGCTTCACTGAAGTATTTGTACATGGCCGTG